>CAMQOJ010000018.1 GCA_947003375.1 uncultured Lachnospiraceae bacterium | reverse complement strand
GCACAGGGCCGCGAAGAAAGCCCCTCCCAGCCCCAGCACGTTCCCGCACTCGATGGCATAGAAGCCCAGGAGCGTCCCGAAGTTCAGCCTGTCCATGCCGAAAGCGTCGCTGAACGACCCCATGGAGGAGAACACATCGCCCACGTCCTCCATCTGCCCCTTCATCTCCGGGTACAGGAATACGCACACCACCAGGAGGAACCCGATGGATGCCGTCCAGATGAGGAAAGAGATCCTCCCCTGTCTTAATTCATGCTTTATCAGTGTCATATACTGCCGCCTTTCTTTTTATATTTTAAAACCAGTCTGTTGTCATTTTGTCATGCAATACATCTATCCGTTTATATCTGTTCGTATATTTGTTCTACCCTTCCGATGCCATGCCCACACCAGCTGCCCGCTCCCCCCGGGCACCGGATGCTCAGCTTTCATAATAATGCATGAATATCTCCTCCAGATCCGGCTCCGACACGGACAAATCCGATACCCTGCCCGCCGCCAGCCTCTGCAGCAGCAGGTTCATGTCCCCGCTGTAGAGGAAGCTCACCGCCCCCGGGGAATCCTCTCTGTCCCGGATGCCCTCAAGCCCCTCCAGCGACACCTCGCCCCGGACGCTGACCCGCCTGGCCGTGGTGCGGGAAAGGGCCTCCACGCTGTCACAGGCGATGACCCTGCCCTCCCGGATGATGGCCGCCCGGGTGCAGTTGTGCTGGATTTCGGACAGGATATGGCTGGACAGGAACACCGTGGCCCCTGCCCGGTTCCGCTCCCTGAGGATGTCGAAGAACTCCCTCTGCATCAGCGGATCCAGGCCGCTGGTGGGCTCGTCCAGGATCAGCAGCGCAGGCTCATGCTGCAGGGCGCAGACGATTCCCACCTTCTTCCGGTTGCCAAAGGAAAGCTCCTCCACCTTCCTGGAGGTGTCAAGCTGCAGCCGTTCGCAGAGCCTGGCCTCCTCCTCTCCGCAGTCCTTTCTCCGCAGATCCGCGGAGAGCTTCAGCACCTCCCGCACCCGCATGCCGGAGTAGAATACCGCCTCCGAGGGCAGATAGCCCACCCGGGCCAGAATCTCCTTGTTCTGCTTTACGATATCCAGCCCATAAATGTATGCTCTGCCAGATGTGGGGCCAATCAGTCCCAGCAAGGTCCGTATGGTGGTGGACTTCCCCGCACCGTTTGGCCCGATGAAGCCGAAGAATTCCCCCTCCGCCACGGTCAGGTCTATTTCCCGTATTCCCCGGGCCTTCCCGTAATATTTCGTCAGGTTCTCGATTTTGATTGCGTCCATATGTCCCTATCCCTTTCTTCGCTTTGAAAGTCTTTCGCGGAGCCGCCCCGCCCGCATTACGATTTGCGCAGATACACGCTCTTCCAGAAAGCAATGAGCCTCCCGAAGTCCCGCTCCATCTGCTCCATGTCCACGTCCCCCCGCTGCACCATCTCCCAGAGATACCCCTCCGAGGCCCAGTACATCTCACGGTACATCATTGGAATGTCCAGCCCCGGAATGAACTGCTCCGGGTCAAAGTTCAGCCTGGCCTTATCGGCTTTCAGATTGAAATACCGATGGTAGCTCTCCTGGACGGCGGCGTTGACCTCCGGGTCCTTTTCATAGAAAGCCCTGATGGTGAAGCTGGCCATGTCAGGGTAGAGGCGGACGATTTCCATCTTGGCCCGCATCCCCTGCTCCATGCTCTCGAACAGGCCCGCCTGGCTGTAGCATCCATATCTGGTGAGGAGCTCGATGGTAATCTCGGCGCATTTGTCCCAGAGGAACAGATACAGCTCCTTTTTATTATGGAAGTAATGGAACAGCAGCGACTTGCTGATGCCGGCGTCCCGGGCGATCTCGCTCATGGGGCTGTTCTTATAGGTATTGCGGGAAAATACCCTGTATCCGGCATTGATGATGGCCTGCTGCCTCTCTTCCGGCAGGGAAAAGAACCTCTCGTTCATCCTGTCACCTCCGTTGACCGCCTGGTTAATTACAGCATAAACCTATTGACCGATTTTGAGAAGACCCCTTTGTCAAAACATTTTTCTTATTTGACTATTCTGACCGAATCAAAGGGCTGTCGGAACATGATCCGACAGCCCCTTTCTCCCCGCCTCATACACTGCCAAAAATCCGCTTCACCGTCCGGAAAGAAAGCTTTGGCCTGCGGTACTCATCCCAGATTCCCTTGTTGTTCATGGTCCGGGGCCTGCCGCCGAACCAGCTGTCGCACACCCTGCAGTCGCAGAACTGCCAGATATAGACGCCGCTTATGTCCTCCCTGGAGAGCACCGCCGTCAGCTGCTCCTCCAGCGCCTTCTCCTGATATTCCTCCGACCATTTCACCATGTCAGGGGTGCGGTATCCGTAGATTGCCCCTGCGCCGATCTCCGTAATCAGGAAGGGCTTGCCCGCCCCTTCCGTCTCCTTCTGCACCCAGCCATAGAGGTCGTCCAGATATTCCCCGGGCGGCGTGTCGTGGTACCAGAGGGGATATATGTTATAGGAGACCACCTCAGGGAATCCGAAGCAGATGTCCGTCTTGAACTGGCAGCTGGCGGAGGAGCGGGGCCTGGTGGAATCCAGCTGTCCAATCAGCTCGTACTGCCTGCGGTAACACTCCCGGCCATATTCCGTGTGGCTGGCGCACTCGTTGAGGATGCCCCAGATGTAGATGCTGGGGTGGTTGTAATGGGCCGTGATCATCTCCCGGATGCAGTCCTCGCACTGCCTTTCAAAATTCGGATTGCGCATGTTCTCCTCCGACAGCCCGCGGGCGTGGTTCTCCTCCCAGACCAAAATGCCCAGCTCGTCGCACAGATCCAGGAACCGCTCGTCGTTGGGGTAATGGGAGGTGCGGACGGAATTTGCCCCTGCCTCCTTCATGAGCATCAAATCCTGGTACATGGCCGCATAGGGGATGGCGCACCCGAACTGGGGATGGTCCTCATGGCGGCAGAACCCCTTAATCCGCACCCGATTGCCGTTCAGGTAAATCCCCTTTCCCACAATCTCCACCCTGCGGAATCCTATCCGGTCAATCAGGTCGTCGATTTCCCACTCATGTGCGTCCGTCAGCACCGCTGTCAGGGGATACAGGGCAGGGTTCTCCGGACACCATGCCGTCACCTCCTCGCAGGGCAGCTCCCCGGTCTCCACGGATGCGCCGCCGTTCCCCTCTGCCCGCACCGGAACCGAAGCCAGCTCCCTTTCCCCCAGGAAAAATGTGACTTTGCCTGTAAACGCCGTCCCCGACAGGTTCTCTGCCTGCGCCCGGATTTTCAGATGCCACTGGCCGTCTTTGAAGATGCTGTCCGCGTGCATCCCGGAAAGGTAAGCATCCCCCAGGCGCTCCAGCACCACCGGCCTGGTGATTCCCCCATAGGTCTGGTAATCATTGGGCACATGCAATGCGGAGGCCTCGCCAAAGGAATTGTCCACCACCACCTTCAGGCGGTGCTCCCCCTCGCCGATGTCTCTCAGGACAACCGAAAAAGGCGTATAGGCATTGTAGTGGGATGCTACAAGCCTGTCGTCCAGATAGACCTCCGCCGTATGGCTTACCCCCTTGAACTCCAGCCGCACATTCCCGAAGCACCGGATGTCCCGCTGGTACTGGGCCTTGCCCCGGTAGCCACGCATGTCCGGACTGCACTCCCAGCACTCCGGTACCATGGCCTTCCTGGAAACCGCTGCCCCCTGAGCCGTTTCCAGGGTCTTAAAATCCCACAGGGAAGAAGAAATCTCCCTGGAGTCCCTGATTGCGTGTGTCGCAAAGCTTCTTACCATAAAAACCTCCTTCTGCTTTCTTGCCCGATTTCTGGCGGCCGCAGCTGCCTGGGACTTCTCCACCTGCTATCCGTTTCCCGGTCCGAGACAATCTGCCTTCCCTATACCTAGCCGATCCGCCCTCTCCGGCGCTTGTCTCACAGCTCCTCCAAAAACGCATCTGCCATGCCTTTTAATCCATAACGCGATATCAGCGCCCTCAGTCCCGCCCCAATCTCCTCTCTGCTGTAGCCATTCGCCTCCAGGAAGCCATCCTCCTTATCGTTAAGGTAAGAATAGAACAGCAGCGCCACCGCCAGATGCCTCCGGTCGCCGTCAGCCGCCAGCTCATATAACGCATTTTCCGCTTCATTGATTTTCCCGCCATCAACCATTTCCAGCAGCTTTTCCGTGGTCTCCACCTGCTCTTTCTCGGACAGCAGTTCCATTGTAGGGGAATCCGTGTCTATCGAAAAGAGAAGCTTCAAGATAGCCCTTATCATCTCCTTGATGACACGCATGATGTAATCCTGTTCAAACATTTTTCTCCTTTCGCGCGCTGCATTCCAAAGTACTACAATATTATAATCTTAATTTCGTATACTCTGATACACCTGGAACCGGCAGTTGGCGCAGCGCCCTGCTGAGTCCATATTATAACATATCAGACGGAAGATGTGAAATCTTATTGCCCGAGCTCCGCCAAATAACCTTTGCCACATTGTCAAGTGACGAATTCAATTTTGCGCACAAAAAAGCCCTAAGCCGACATTACATCAGCTTAGGGCGAACTTAAGGAGTGAGCGAAATGTGTAGGCATCCAGCCATGCCGTCCTGCCTAAAAGTCCGGAGAACTTTTTCAAATTTCAGGTCCTCCGCCCTATCTTCTGCCAATTTCCGTATCCGCCGCAGTAGTCCGGCTGTGCTCCTTGATGTAGTCCATAATGTCATCCAGCCTGGTGAACGCCAGCCCTACATAGCTGTCTGCCGCGCCGTAGTAGATGGCAATCTTCCCGCTTTCGCTGTCATGGATGGTGGCGCAGGGGAAGCACACATTGGGCACGAAGCCCCGCTCCTCATACCACTCCTGAGGGGTCAGCAGGAAGTCTTCGCAGCGGTACTTCACAATCGAGGGATTGTCGATGTCCAGGATGGCCCCGCCGATGCTGTACACATAGCCGTTGCAGGTACCGGTGACGCCGTGGTAGAACAGCAGCCACCCCTCGTCCGTCTCGATGGGCGCAGCGCCGCCGCCGATTTTCAGGGACTCCCACCATTCGCTGCCCTTGCCCATCACATGCCTGTGCTTCCCCCAGTACACCATGTCCGGGCTCTCGCTCAGGAAGATGTCCCCGAAAGGCGTGTGCCCGCTGTCCGAAGGCCTGCTCAGCAGGCAGAAATTACCGTGTATCTTGCGGGGGAAGAGCACGGCGTTGCGGTTGAAGGACAGGAATGGGTTCTCTATTCTGGTAAAGGTCTTGAAGTCCTGCGTCTTCGCCATGCCGATAGCCGCTCCGTAGAAATCCTGGCACCAGATGATGTAATAGGTGTCCTCCACCTTCACCAGCCTGGGGTCGTAGGCGTAGACAGGCATGAAGGGCTTTCCCTCCTCGTCCACGAAGGAAATCTTCTCCTCCTCGAAGTCCCAATGGACGGCATCCCTGCTCCTGCCTATATAAATATACGGAATTCCGTTGTTCTGTTCGCCGCGGAACACGCCGATGAAGCCGTCCCCGTAGGGTATGACGGCGCTGTTGAATATCCGGGCCACGTTCTTTAAGGGATTGCGCCCGATGATAGGGTTCTCGGAATATCTCCACACGGGAGCGCCGGTAAAGGACTCGGGACCCTCCTGCCAGGGCACATTGGGCACTGCGGGACTTATCATTTTATATTTGCTCATTTTGTTTTCCTCTCTTCCTTCCATATATGATATCGTAACCAATTGGATATTGCCGATTTTCTCTGCCACATAGGTTCCTTATGGCCCGCTGCCAGCATAATCGCTTCCCTGTCACCCCCGGAGGAGCTTCAGGTTCTTCTCTATCAGGCTGCACCTCTGGGCCACGCAGTCCGGGCTGCGCAGAGAATCCTCCGGCGTGTGGAAGACATAATCCGTCAGCTTCTCTATGGTAGTGGCCGCCACATGCATCCTGGTGTCGCTGGAGGCATAGTAGATGTACACCTCCCCGTTCTCCCGGGCAATGGCCCCGTTGGTGAACACCACATTGGACACGTCCCCGACCCGCTCTCCGGCCCTGGGCCCAATCAGCAGCCCGCCGGGCTCCGCAATCACCCTGGACGGGTCGTCCAGGGCCGTGGCAAAAGCGTAAATGACATAGCGCAGCCCCGCCGCCGTGTTCCGCACGCCGTGGGCGATATGGATCCATCCCTGGGGCGTCTTGATGGGCACGGCCCCCGCGCCGTTCTTGGCCTCGGTAATGGTGTGGTACCGCCGCCTGCTGGTGATGCGTTCCTCATCGATGACCGGGTGCAGGATGTCCTCGCACAGACCGAAGCCTATTCCGCCGCCGGAGCCGGTGTCTATGAAGTCGTCCATGGGCCGGGTATAGAAAGCGTACTTGCCCTCCACGAACTCCGGATGCAGCACCACGTTCCTTTGCTGAGGTGACTGCAGTGTCTTCATGTTGGGCAGGCGCTCCCATGTCTTCAGATCCTTCGTGCGCACAACGCCTGCAGCCGCTACAGCCGCCGACAGGTCGGACACAGTGGCGTCCTTGCTCTCCGAGCAGAAGACCCCATAGATATAGCCGTCCTCGTGCTTGGTCAGCCGCATATCATAGACATTGGTCTCCTCCGGGCAGGTGTCCGGCAGCACCACCGGATAGTCCCGGAACCGGAAGCCATCCACTGGGCTTTCGCTCTCCGCCACGGCGAAGAAGGACTTCCTGTCATTGCCCTCCACCCGGGCCACCAGGTAGAATTTCCCGTCCAGCTCGATGGCGCCGGAATTCATCACCGCATTCACGCCCAGACGTTCCTGGAAATACGGATTGCTGTCCATGTTCAAATCGTAGCGCCAGAACAGCGGGATGTGCTCCCTGGTCAGCACGGGATATTTGTAGCGGTCATAGATACCATTGTAAAAGGAAGCGTCCACTTCGTTGGGACGGTTCAGCAGCTCCTGATGCTTTGCCAGTTCTTTTTCATATTGAGGATGTATTCTCATAATCTCTCCTATTCTCAGCCACGGCATTCGCCGGGCAGATGACTTTTCCAGTTTCAGCTCTGGGCGCTGCGCCGCATAATCTCCATGCACATGCGCCCGTTGTGGTAAGGGCATTTCCAGGGCTCCACGATGGGCTTCTCCAAGGCAGGGTTACCGTCCGCATCCGTGTACCAGAACCATTCCCCCTCCGGCCTTACGTCTACTAGGTGGACCCTGATAAAGCCCCAGATGTCCTCCGCGGCCTCCAGATAGCGGCGCTCCCCGGTCTTCTGGGAAGCGTTGTAAAAGCCCACCACGCCCTCCGCCTGCACCCACCAGACCCTTTTTTCGTCCACCACGCCCCGCTCGCACTCATTGGCCAGGGAATGGTGGGCATAAGCCTTCTCATAGACCTCCGCCTCCAGGCTCCGCAGGATAGGGCTCATGCGCCGGGTCAGCCCCTCGTCCCCCAGCACCTCCAGGCACCTGTCGATCAGCCAGGCTGCCTCGATGTCATGGCCGTAGGAGTGCAGGTCAATCAGGCTCTCCATGCTCAGGTTGAAGAACACCTCCTGCCTGCGCCGCTCCGGATTGTATACACGCTCCGCCACCAGATCCAGTATCCAGTACAGCTTCCCTGTGACCGCCTGCTGCCAGTCCCGCCTTGCCCCGACCTGACGCTGGGCCTCCCTACAGGCCAGCAGATACTCCGTATAGGCCTCCAGCACATGGAGCAAGGTGTTCATGGTGCGGTCCGCCATCACCCCGTTCTCCGAGAGCTTGTCGTTGGCAACAGGACGGAAAGCCACGTCCAGCGCCTCCCTGTACCCCTGTTCGTCGAAGCATCTGACCTCGATCACCCCAATCAGGCGCTCCGCCAGCTCCAGGGCCTCCCAGTCATGGTATGCCCTGAAATAGGATGACAAGGCGTACACCGCAAAGGCCTGGTTATAGGTATGCTTGGTGGTATCCTCCGGCTCTCCCCTGTAATCCAGCGACCAGTACACGCCGCCCCGCTGTGCGTCCACGCATTTGTCCCGCAGGAACCGGTATGCCCAGTCCGCGTACTCCCTCAGGCCATCCGCGCCATTCTCTTTCCCCGGCTGCGAAGCTCCTCCCAGGCTTAAGTATGCATTGGAGAAGAACCACAGGATGCGGCTGTTCAGGATGCAGCCCTTCACGGCTTTCCTGTCCACCCTCAGTTCGGAATCCATCCAGCCATAAAACCCTCCGTGCTCCTTATCCCTCAGCCCCTTCCAGAAAGGGAGCAGGCGGCCGCACAGATGGCTCCTCAACTCATCGCTTAACATGCATTTCCTCCTTTCCAAAGTCAAATTAATTTCTTATTTTATTATTAACTTATTCTATTAATTAAGTCATTAACAGTTATTGTATTTTACATATAATTCTTGACATAAACCTCGTTTTCATCTTTTTTCACAATAAAAAGATTGTTTTTTCAGAGCATTTGACCATATCCTTTTCCCCGACTTTCATCTATAATGGATTTATACTGAT
Organism: uncultured Lachnospiraceae bacterium; assembly: GCA_947003375.1. Lineage (GTDB taxonomy): Bacteria > Bacillota > Clostridia > Lachnospirales > Lachnospiraceae > Acetatifactor. The sequence goes on along the minus strand of CAMQOJ010000018.1, from coordinate 12,936 downwards.
TAAAATTTACTTAATCAAAGCTTATTTTTAGGAAAGGAGGATCTCCCATGTCCGAAGCCTATACCCCCAACCTGTCCCTGCTGTCAAAATCCGGGGTGAGCCTGGTTCCCTTCCACCCGGAAGCGGACATCAGGGACTCCCTCCTCCACCGCTGTGCCCTGGAACGCGGCACCGTAACCTCTCCCCTCTCCTACTATGCCACGGATGGCCAGGGGCTGGGGCTGCTGCAGCTAAAGTCCGGCTCCCTGTTCTTCACCGCCCTGCCCTCCGGCCGCTGCGCCACCCTGTCGGAGAGCGGCCTCTACCTTTTGGACTGCCGCTCCACCCGCCGGATTCTGGTTCACAGCGCGGCGGAATATGAGCTGCTGCTCTTCGCCGGCCCCGGCCTGGCTTACTTCTGCCGACAGCTGCCGGAGATCACGGCTTTCTGGCGGATTCCCTCTACCGCCCCCTGGGCCAGCGGGCTCCTCCCCCTGTTCGGCATAAATGAGAGCAATCCCATCCTCTGCCATATGCTGCTGACCAGGCTGCTCTCCCAGCTGGCCCTGGAGCACATCCTGTCCCCAAGGACCGTCCCTGCCTATCTGGAGGACATCAAAGCCCGGCTGGAGACCCATTATTATGAAAACTACGCCCTGGCGGAGCTGGAGCAGAAGTACAAGGTGAACCGCTACCGCCTCTGCCGGGAGTTCAAGAGCCACTACCAGATTTCTCCCCTGCAGTATCTCCACAGAGTGCGCATCCAGGCCGCCAAAAGCCTGCTGGTGGACACCAATCTGAAAGTCCATGAAATCAGCTATGAGGTGGGCTATGAGAACGTGAATCATTTCATCGCCCACTTCAGGAAGCTCACGGGGTTGACCCCCAGGGAGTACCGCCTGTCGCCGCGCTGACGGGCTACCGGTTGCTGTTCACTCGATGCCAAATCCCGAGACGGCCACTGCCCCGCTGCCGCTCCATCCTCGATTTCCGCTTGACAATCCATTCATTTTTCTTTATCATGAAAGGTGGAGAAGACGAACAGAACAAAGCCTTATCTGAGGCTTTTCTTTTTTATATCTGACAAAAGCCCGGCGCATATGCCGGAAGAAAACAGTCTGTCGCCGCATTGATCAAGGGGGGATCGACTTTGGAGAACAAAGATTACGAAATCATCTTAAACAGCATGCCGGAGACCGGCATTTATGTAATCCGACAGGACAATCACAGCCTGCTGTATTTCAACAAAAGGGTTCAGACCGTATCGCCGGAGGTACGCTTGGGCATGACCTGCCATGAGGTATGGGCGGGATCTTGCATCAACTGTCCCCTGCTGACCATAGAGGGCAGGCAGGAGGGGCGCTCCCTGGGCTACAATGCCACCTTCGGCGGGGTGGTGGACATGGTGGCCACCCGGATGCTCTGGAAGGATGCCATCCCCGCCTTCGTGGTCAGCGTCACGCCACGCATAGAGGCCTCGGGCTACGCTTACCACAAAATCCTGCGCCTGGACCTGGGCCGGAACCGCTATGACGTGCTGAAATCCGATGCGGCCGCATGGCTGTCCCAGCGCGGCACAGAGAACCTCTCCGGGGAATTCGAGAACCTGGCGGGAAGCGGTATGGTGCATCCCGACGACGTGGAGCGCTTCCGGGCCTTCACCCACATGTCCCATCTGCAGAATGCCCTGCGCTCCGGCAAGTCCATGCTGACCTGCATCTACCGCCGCCTCCACCAGGAGGAGTTCCGCTGGAACCTGATCGAGGTGGTGCGGGCCTTCGACTACAGCGAAGAGAACCAGACCGCCATGTTCTGCGTGAAGGACGTGCACGACACCATGCGGGAGGGCTTAGAGTGCGAGGAGGACAACGCCCGCAGCCGGGATGCCCTTCGGGCCGTAGGCGAGCAGAGCTTCGGCATCTATGCCATCAACCTGGAGAACGGCGCCACGGATGTCATCCGGGTGGAGGGGCACGCGCCAGAGGAAGGGCCTTCCCAGCCGCCCCCATGGGATACATACCTGCAGTCCCAAATCGCGGAAAGGCTCCATCCCGCCTACCGGGAGGCCTTCCTGGCGAAATTCTCCACCGATGGCCTCATACAGGCCAGGGATGCCGGAGAGCAGGAATCGGAGCTTTTGTGCCAGTGGGAGATTGGCGGCTCCTACCGCTATATCTCCGTGACAGCCCACCTGAACAGCGAGCACGGCAATCCGGAATACGCCCTCCTGGCCATGGAGAACATGGACGAACAGATGCGCAAGGAGCTGGCCCACAGCAAGCAAGACATGCAGATTGCCGCAATCCTGAAGTCCCGCTTCACCATGATGACCACGGTGAACCTGGAGAACGGCCAGTGCGAGCGCATCCGCCTGGACGGCGCCGCCCGGATGCAGGATGCCCAGGTGGGCGATTACAGCTATTACACCCAGCTGCTGATTCCACAATTATACCCGGAGGACGCCCTCAATTACGGGCATCTCCTGTCGCTGGAGCATCTGCGGGAAAAGGCGGCGGTCACGGAGCATTATGCGGAGGATATCTGCCAGTACCGCATCAAGGGGGATCCTCCCCGCTGGCTGGAGCAGCATATCATCTACAGCCGCCAGAACGGCAGGATGGTGGTCAACATCCTGGGCCATGACATCACCGACGAGAAGAGCCGGGAGGACCAAAGGCACCGGGCCATGCAGGATCGGGCCTACATCATCAGCAGCCTGAGCAGCCTGTTCTTCTCCACCTACTACATCGACCTGGAACGGGATACCTTCCGGGCCGTGACCAAGCTGGGCAAGGGCGGGGACGTACTGGGCAGCGAAGTGAACTGCACCGCAGCCCTGGAGGTCTACGCCGAGAATTTCATCCATCCGGATGACAGGGAAGATTATCTGAAGGTCATGAACATACCGAATCTGATGCAGAACCTGCGCTGGTGGCAGCCCTATATATCGGCCACCTACCGGAAGCTCCCCCAGGAGCCCGACAACGATTCCGCGCCTCCCCAGTGGGTACGGGCCACCGTGGTGCTGGCCCAAATCGGTGGCAGCGACATGCCGAAGACCGCGGTGTACGTGGCCCAGGACATCACGGAGACCCTGCAGCGCCAGCAGCTGAAGTGACATGGAATTGTAAAAGCCCCGCCATCCGGCAGCGAAAACGAACGGGAGTAAGGAAAATATGGACAAAATATTGATAATCGAAGACAGCCGGGCACAGGCTGAATATCTGAAATCCATCCTGAGCGATGACTACGAGGTCACCATATGTCTGGAAGGCGAGGAAGGCTTCCGCAAGGCAAAGGGGGATAACTTCTCCCTGATTTTTCTGGACATCATCATGCCGGACATAGACGGCTTCACGCTGCTGAAGAAATTCCAGGAGACGATTCTCACCAAATATACGCCCGTCATCCTGGTCAGCGGCCTGGCGGATGTGCAGCACGAAGAGAAAGGCCTCACTCTGGGTGCGGTGGATTACATTCCCAAGCCCTTCAGCCCCATCACGGTCCGGGCCAGGGCCGCCATCCACATCAAGCTCCACCATTACCAGATGCAGTTCATGCACCAGGCCACCATGGACCAACTCACCGGCGTGGCCAACAGGCGGCGCTACGAAGACGAGAGCAACTTAAAATGGCGGGAAGCCATCCGGCTGGGGCTCACTTTCTCCGTCTGCATGTTCGACATCGACAAGTTCAAAGTATACAATGACACCTTCGGCCACCCGGCAGGGGATAAGGTCATCTCCGCCGTGGCCCAGGCGGCATCCGCCTTCTTCCAGCGCCCCACGGACTTCTTCGGGCGCTACGGCGGGGAAGAGTTCGTGGCGATTATGCTGGGCAATGATTCCAGGTCCGCCTTTGAGTTCCTGCAGACCATCCGCCAGGCGGTGGAGGATCTCCATATCCCCCATGACCCTTCCGTATCCCCCTGGGTCACCATCAGTATCGGCGGCGTCACCCTTCTGCCCAAGATGGGAGACATCTATGACGACTACCTGAAAATTGCGGACAACATGCTTTACAAGGCCAAGCACAACGGCCGGAACATGGTGGTGTGGTCCGATGGCGGCAAGGAAGAGTGGCGGGAGCGGTAATTCCCGCCCTGCAGCCCCGCCACCCTCTTCCGGCCTATTATATCCATCCCCCTTCATCTGAATAAACTTTACAAATATGCTATTATGCACCGGAAATCATAGATAGAGCGCTACAATACTGCCATCAAAAGGACAGGCAGCATGAATCCGCCTCAAGAACAACCAACTCTGAACGGCAAGAATATACTTTTTTCAAACAAGATATTCCAGTAAAAAATCACCCCGGCCTCCGCAGCGGGCACTTCGACATAGCCACCTTCCCCGCCAGCCCCTCCAGTCCGTTGTCCCGCAGGTAATCCTGCAGAATCGACCTGGACTGGGTGGATTCCGGCCCGATGATGATCTCCGGCACCAGCTCCTCCAGCCCTATCCCGATCTTCCCGCACATGCCCATCAGATCCAGGGGATAGTATTTCTTGATCCGCTCCGTGGTGATATGATAGCATGGCTCCACCTCGAAGTATTCCTTCACGAAGGGAGAGACCACCAGCCTTACCTCCCGCTCCGAGAGAAACGAAGGATGCTTGAAGGCCGCGGAGCAGCTCCAGGCGTAGTTCATGGCTTTTATGATGTCCGGGTTCGTCAGGGACAGCTCCTTCCCCCGCTTCATCAGACGGTAGAACACCCCGGTCAGGTTATGGCCGGCCATGTCGTCCTGATAGAACACGGTCTGGAGGGACAGGGCCCCTGTGGCCATCCTCTCCAGATACCTGCCCTGGAAAGCGATGCACACGCCCCTGCCCCGGTTCCCGTACCGCTCCCACTGGGCCGCGTCGTCCCGGTGGAGGGAGAAGCAGGCCGCGTAGGCGGAGTAGTAGAATTCCTTCTTCAGCTCCTCCTGGAAAAGCTCCCGCACCTGCCCGGCCCGTTCCCGGTCCCCTTCCTCCTCCAGGCGCTTCGCCACCGCATCGCACAGGCCGTCCATAAAGTAACGCATTTCCGCGGCATCGTTCATGTTCAGCACATTGTTCACCCGCAGCTGGGCATGGTGGAGCATGCCGTCCAGCGCCTGGTAGTCCGTATAGTGATAGAGGATGTGGTTCTCGTATTCCTTTTCCATGTAAGGTATCCTCATTTCCCGTGGCTTTTCCGTAATATGCTATAGTATGCCGCATTTTACCCCCGCAATACGGAATCCCGGTATATCACCGGCGGGTTCACATAAGTCAGCTCATAGGGCGCGTCCCCATGCTCCATGCGGTAGACGATCTGCATGGCCAGGCGCTTCCCCAGCACCCCGGTCTGCACCTCCGCCGTGGTAATCAGCTTGCCCACGGCATATTCATCCCGTCCGTCATACCCCGTCACCACGATTCCCTCCGGAATCCGCTCCCTGTGCTCCGCAAAGTAGAGCTGCATGGTATGGGCGATGAAATCGCTGGCACAGATGAAGGCGTCCGGCAGCCTTTCCAGGGAATCCAGAAAGCCGTTTATCTCCCTGCTATAAGAAAAGATGCCGATCCGGCCCGTGAGGCACAGCTCCTTCTCCACAAGCAGTCCATGGTCTTCCATGCATCGACAGAACCCCTCAAAGCGGTCATAGTTCGTGCGGGCATACTGGATATCCCCCACGAATCCGATCCTCTTCAATCCCCTCTCCACCACGGATTTCGTGATCTGGTACGTGCTGTGGAAGCCCTCCAGCAGGACCAGGTCCCCCTGCAGCTCCCCGAACTGGATCTCCGGCACGGTATCCAGGAATACCTTCGGAATGCTCAGCTGGCTGATCTGCCCTATCATCCGCTTGTCGTACACATTCAGGACGATCGCTCCCTGCACCGTCCCGTTGGACAATACGGATGGCATCCTGAAATCCTCGGAATAGTTGGACGGCACATATGTATACATGAGATTCACATTGTGGCGGGACAGTTCTTGGGCCGCCCGATGTATGATGGTGGTCCAGAAAGTGGACGAGTTGGGCCTGGACACGATCAAGGAGACGTTCTTCTCCAGAACCCCGTCGTCAACCTCCGCAAGCCCCTTCGTATAGCCCAGCTCCTTTGCCTTTAGCAGAACCTTTTCGCGAACGCTTGCAGACACATTTGTATAGTTGTTGAATACCTTCCACACGGTGACCCGCGATATCCCCAATGCATCGGCGATATCCTGCATCGTTACTTTGTTCATAGATTTCTTCTCTCTTGCCATACCGTTGTATCTTTATCCCCATTTTAACATATTTAACTTTTCTTAGCAACAGCTTTAACAATACTAGCAAAATTGAGCAAAAATGCGGCCTTACCGGCATATTCGCCAGGTCTGGCCGCATCTTGTCCCATCATTCTGCCGTACCGGCCATTACCTCCCGCAGGACGCCGCCGTCATCTCAGACAGAACACCCTGGCAATCGGCGCTTTTCCGTCCCCGCTCCGCTCCAGCGTCACATAGAAGCCGTCCGCCTGCCTTTCCACGGATACGACCCTCTCGTCCCCCATGGCCGTGACCTCCCGGAATTCTCCGGTATAGGGGATCCAGACCCTGTCCTCCACAGGCCCGTCCTCGCTCTCGAAGCCCTGGATGGCGTAGACAGCGCCGTCCTTCTGGGTGAAGCCTATGCCGTCCTTCTTGTAGGGCGCGCACACCCGGGTGCCGTATATGGCCTCGCCGTACCTGCCCAGCCACTCTCCCATGCCCTTCAGGGTCCGCACCGCGCCCTCCGGCAGCCGTCCATCGGGCTGGGGCCCTACGTTGATAGCCAGGTTCCCGCCCTTCACCACGATGTCGATCAGGAGGTTGATCACCTCCCTGGGGGACTTGTAAGCATCCTCGTACCGGAAGGAGAAGCTGGTGCCCAGAGTGATGCAGCTCTCCCAGGGAATGGACAAGGGCTCATCCGGCACGCACTGCTCCGGCGTCACGTAGTTCTCATAAGGCCCGCCGATCGTCCTGTCCGCGCAGAGCATCCCCGGCTGGATCTTGCGGATCTCCTCGATCACCTCGCCCAGGCGGATGTCCTGGCCGTTCCCGGGATGCACCCAGCCCGCGTCGAACCACATGGCGTCCAGCTTGCCGTAGTTCGTCCCCAGCTCCCTGATCTGGTTCTGGGTGAAGGTCACGAACCTCTCCCACTCCTCGGGATTCTCCTTAGGGTCGTAGGAGGGACCCCTGTACTTGAATTTCCCCCTGGGGGTGTCGTCCTTCCAGTAGCTGTCCACATGCCAGTCCGCCTTGGAGAAATAGGCGGAGATGCCGATTCCCCGCTTGCGGAAGGACTCAAATAAATGGGCGCAGATGTCCGCGTACTTGTGGGTGTGGAAGGGGCAGTCCGGTGCCGTTATCTTATAATCGGAATACTGTGTATCCCACATGCAGAACCCGTCGTGGTGCTTGGTGGTGAACAGGACATAGCGCATGCCCGCCTCTTTGGCCAGGTCGGCCCATTTCTCCGGCTCGAAGCGCAGGGGGTTGAAGGTCCTGTTCAGGCCGAAATACTCCTCCTTGAACTCCTCCCCTGTCACCTCCCAGTCGATGCCGCCCCTGGACCAGTCCGCATCCCCGTCGCTCAGGGCCCAGGACTCCACCACGCCCAACTGGGAATAGGGGCCCCAGTGCATCATCAGGCCCAGCTTCTGGTCCCGGAACCACTCCAGTTTCTTCAGCACCTTGGGATCCTCAGGCCATACATAGGCCTCCTCCGTGCTGTAATTGTGGACACCGTCCACTACCATGTCCTCCGCGGCCTGCCCTTCCTCCAGGGCCTCCCCGTTCTGTAGCACTTCTTCCATAATCATTGATGCCTCCGGAAGGCAATGCCTTTCCCGCCGGAGGCTTCCTCCACTTTCTTATAATATATACTGCTTAACGATTTCACTTGCCGCTTCCCCCGCTTTTTACGGATGCATGTCAGGCTTGTTCTGGATGGCCCGCGCGCAGCTGCAGGGGCGACATGACTCATAGTCTCATATCATTCCATTTCCGCTCAGATCAGCGGATATTTCTTCATCCAGCCCATCAGCTCGTCCACCGTGGTGAAGGCCAAGCCTGTCACTGTGTCAGCGCAGCCGTAGTAGATGGCGATGCGCCCGGTCTCCGCGTCCGTCAGCGCCGCGCAGGGGAACACCACATTGGGCACGTCACCGTTCTGCTCGTAGAGCTCTTCCGGCGCCAGCAGATAGTACCTGGAGCGCTGCTTCACCTTCCAGGGCTCCTCCAGGTCAAGCAATGCGCAGCCCATGCGGTACACATAGCCGCTGCAGGTGCGGAGCACGCCGTGGTAGATCAGAAGCCACCCCTCGTCCGTCTCGATGGGGCAGGGGCCGGGGCCAATCTTCATGGACTGCCATGCGGAGAAGTCCCCGCCGTAGGTGCCCATGACGAACCTGTGGTGTCCCCAGAACTCCAAATCCGGGCTCTGGCTTAAGAAGATGTCGCCGAAGGGCGTATGTCCCGTGTCGCTGGGCCTGGACAGCATCATGTAGCGGCCGTTTATCTTCCTGGGGAAGAGCACGCCGTTCCTGTTGTAGGGCAGGAAGGCATTCTCCAGCTGATAGAATGTCTTGAAGTCAAAGGTGTAGCCAACGCCGATGGTGGGGCCGTGATAGCCGTTGCACCAGGTCACATAGTAGCGGTCCTCGATCCACACCACCCTGGGGTCGTAACGGTACTCCCGCTTCGTCACTTCAGGATCCTCGCCCACGAAGGTGATCGGCTCATGGCTGATGTCCCAGTGGATGGCATCCTTACTGAAGCCCACGAAGATGTCCATGCTCACGGACAGGCTGTCGCAGCGGAAGACTCCCGCGTAGCCGTCCCCGAAGGGCACCACAGCGCTGTTGAAGATACTGTTGGAAATGGGAGTGTCATGTCTGCCGATGATCGGATTCTGGGAATAGCGCCATACGGGCTTGTCGAATCCTTCGGGCTTTTCCTGCCAGGGTATCCCCGGCAGAGCATTTCCAATGATTTTGCTCATAGTATGAACCTCCTTGTCACATTAATATACTCTCGGAATCCCCAAGCTGATGTTCCCGGGCTTCCTCCATCATTATAATATATTCCGGCTTTCCTGTGAATCACGTTTTGTCACAAATAGGTTACATCTTACATTAAGTCCTTTGCTTGCGGGCTTCTATGAATCCCCGCAGGTTTTGGAAAAAAGGGCCGCAGCCAAGGCTACGACCCTTTTTCGCTTGCGATACGATTATTCAGCTATGGTCTCCACACCCTTGATTCTCAGGTACTCGGACAGTCCAAGGCCCTCGAAGCCTGCCTTGTACTCTTCCCATACCGCATCGTCATTGACGTCCTGCTCGCCGGAGATGAACCTTGCCTGGTTCTGGCTGAAGTAATCCCTGATGGCGGAAGCATACTCGGAGTACATCTCCACGTCATCCTGATCGATCCAGGAAGAAGGAATGACTTCCTTGGTCAGGTTGGGCTCATATGTAGTCTCCACGGCCTTCTTCTCGTCATAGTTCGGGTTGTCCTCAAGGAACTTGTAGCCAATCGGAAGGAACTTGGGCAGGGACTGAGGCCACAGGTTGGACCAGCCCACCTTTTCCTGCGTTTCCGCGTCCAGTGTATTGACGTCAATTGCACGGTACTGATCCGTTCCCTCCTCCTTGAAGGTCACGACACCCACAGGGCCTCTGTTGCAGCCGATGCCGTTCTCCAGCTCGAACGCGTTGTCGAACCACCTTGCGATGATTTCGGGATGCTCAGCCTTGTCGGTGATGACAGCCTGTGTCCTGTACACGGAGTTGCCCGGCGTGTCGCGCAGCCAGATGCCACCGTTCGCGGTGTTCAATACAGGCATGACGTCGAACTCGCTCTTCTCAGGAGACTGAGGGATTCCGGAGAACTCGCTGGAGCCGTAGGCGATGGATACGCCGTACATGTCCTTGTTGCCCTTGCCCTCCCAGGTAGCACTGTCCTGGGTGAAGATTTCCTGGTCGATCAGGCCCTTGGCATACATGCCGCTGAGCCAGCTCAGGCACTCCCTGTACTCGCTGCTCATTGCCGCGTAGACCACCTGCTCGTCCTTCAGGCCAAAGCCGGTCTTGTCCATGGGCAGCCCGAAATAGCCGGTCATAGCTTCCAGATGCTTGTTGTTAGGGTCTGCGGAGAAGGGGATTTCATCGGTGGCATCTCCGTTCCCGTTAGCATCCTGCTCCTTGAATGCTGTCAGAACTGCCTCGAACTCCTCTGTAGTGGTAGGCATCTCCATGCCAACGTTCTCCAGCCAGCGGCCGTTGATGAAAGGGCTGTAGCCTACGCTGGTGTCGCCGCACACATAGGGAATCGTATAGATATGTCCGTCGGGCGCGGTCATCTTCTCCCTAACGCCGGGGAGATCCAGAATCTCCATGATTCTGGGGCAATACTGGGCAAAGATGTCCTCCAGGGGGATGAACACGCCCTGCTCTACACCGTAGGTCAGGATTTTGGAGTCATCCAGAATCCAGCCGCCGATTACATCTGCGTAATCACCGGAGTTCAAAGCCAGGTTCATCTTCTCTGTGGCGTTCTCATTGGCAAAAATCTGCAAATCTACCTTAACGTTTGTCTGCTTCTCGAACTCATTCAGCATATAGAACTCGCCGGTGGAGCTGGAGTCGTCACAGAAGATGGAGAAGGTATAAGCTCCCTCGTCTACGATGGGAAGTCCCTCCGCATACATAATTCCGTTCACCTTGCCGTCCGCGTCCACCTCTGCGGCCTCCGCGGAGGATTCTTCGTCTGCCGCGTCCCCGGCATCGTCCGCATCCCCGGCATCATCCGCTTCGCTGCCCCCCCTGGATGATTCCGCGTCATTGCCGGAACCGCCATCGCTGCCGCAGCCTGCCAGCGAAGTGACTGACATTGCCGCCAGCAGCAGTACCGCCACTAACTTTCTTTTCATAATAACACTCTCCTTTTCTTTTTTATACCAAGCGGCCTTCGCCGCCTCGATACCATATCTTTTTGCTCGTTTCATATTGACCATCAACCCTTTACGGATCCGATCATGACACCCTTGACGAAATGCCTCTGGATGAAAGGATACAACACCAGCACAGGGATACTGCTTATGATGATCAGGGAATACTTCATCAGCTCCACCAGCTCCTTCTTGGCGTTCAGGGCTTCCCTGGCCTCCGGTGTGCTGGCCGCCTGCTGCAGCGCCGCCTCGTTGGTGATCAGGATGCTGCGCAGCACCAGCTGCAGCGGGAACTTGTTCTGGTCGGACATGTAGATCAAAGCGGAGAAGTAGGAGTTCCAGTGGCCCACGCCATAGTACAGCACCATGATGGCCGTGATGGCTCCCGACAGGGGAAGGGCAATCTGGAAGAAGAACCTGCCCTGTGTACAGCCGTCAATCTCCGCCGCCTCATAGAGCTCCTCCGAAATATTGGACTTGAAGAAAGTCCTGGCCACGATCATGTTGTACACGCTCAGGGAGCCGGGAAGGATCAGGGCCCACATGGTGTCAAGGAGCTGGCATTTCTGCACTACCAGGTAGGTAGGGATAAGGCCGCCTCCGAAGAACATGGTGATGACGTAGAATATGGTGACGATTTTCTTGCCGGAGAACCTGTCTCTGGACAGCGCGTAGGCTGTGGGCAGGGTCACCGCCAGGTTCACCAGCACGCCGCACACCGTGTACAGCACGGAATTCAAGAAGCTGCGCACAATCAGTTTGTCCTCGAACACTTCCAGGTAGCCTCTGAAGGTGAGCCCCACGGGATGCCATACCACCTCGCCGCCGGATACCGCCTTGGGATCGCTGATGGAGGATATGATGACCCACCACAGCGGATATGCCACGATCAGCAGAAGTGCGGTAAGGATGATGAAGATAATCGTATCGAAAATCACATCCTCCTTACAGCGGCGTATATTTTTTTCCACTTCGATTTCTCTCTCTTTTTTCATGTTCTCACCCCCCTGCCTAGAATAAGCTCGTGCCGGACATCTTATCTGCCGCCTTATTGACGATTATGAGGATTACCAGATTGACCATTGTATTGAACAGGCCGATGGCGGACGAGTAGGACATATTGTTGTCAATCATACCGACCTTGTACACGTAGGTGGATATGATTTCTGAAACCGATGTGTTCAGGTCGTTCTGCAGTGCAAAGGCTTTCTCAAATCCGATGGAAAGGATGCTGCCGCAGCTCAAAATCAACTGGATCGTAGCCGTGGGCAGGATCGACGGGAAATCGATATAGCGTATAATCTGGAACTTGGTAGCGCCGTCGCATTTCGCCGCCTCGTGCAGCTCCGGGCTGATGCCGGACAGCGCCGCGAAATAGATGACGGAGCTCCATCCCATGCCCTGCCATACACCGGACCAGACATACAGATGTCTCCAGTACTCTTTCTTTGCCATGAAGTTGATTGCTTCCCCTCCAAAGCTCTTGATCACGGTGTTGATGATACCCACGCTGGGCGACAGGAACAGAATCAACATACCGCACATGACGATGGTGGAGATGAAGTTCGGCGCGTATGTAATGGTCTGGATCACCTTCCGGTATCTCTTATGCCGGAACGAGTTGAGCATCAGCGCCAGTAGAATCGGGATAGGGAAGGATACGATCAGGCCGTAGATGCTCAGGATCAATGTGTTCGTCACTGTCCTCACGAAATACGGCGAATCGATGAAGCGCTGGAAATAGCGCAGCCCTACCCATGGGCTCTCCCAGATTCCCTGCTTGGCGTTGAACCTGCGGAACGCGATCTGCACGCCGTACATGGGAATGTAGCTGAAAATGAAGGTCAGGATGATGCCCGGGATACAGAACGTCCACAGTGACCAGTCCTTCTTCAATGTCTCCAGAAAACTACGCTTTCTGGGTTGGATGGAACCTGTTTGTTTTCCTTTCGTTTTCATATGTTCACCCCTTTGCATATTTTGAGTGGCATAGCACCTGTG
>CAMQOJ010000017.1 GCA_947003375.1 uncultured Lachnospiraceae bacterium | reverse complement strand
CTTAAGTATATTCCAGACAATATACAGGCCAAGACCTTCCCCGCCGTTTCCCGATGTGGGATCCTTGGTGGAGAAAAAAGGCTCAAATATCTTCTGAAAATTCTCCTTGGGAATGCCCGGCCCATCGTCGGCAAATGTAATCGCTATCATATTATATTGAGGTGCTGAACACGGCTCTCCTGTACCGTCTACTGCATTTTTATATAGAGCCCCTATTTCCATCCGTCCTCCCGGTTCCGCAGCACCCCCGCCAACATGTGGAACAGCACGCCGCACAGGGCCAGGAGCGCCGCGTAGAGCTTGCCGGTATTGCTGGCCAGCAGGGTCATGACGATGCCCAGCACGGGGATATGGCGCTCCACCCTGCCAATGAGGCTGCCATAGGCCACAGGCTCCATGTCCTCCTCTTTGTTGGCATCCCCCTTGGTGACGAACTCGCCCTCCACATACCTGTTCTCCTCCACCCGGTGGGTGATGACCGAGCCCCCTTTGGAAAAGGCGATGATGTCCCCGGCCTCCACCTCCTCCGGCTCCGCCGCTCTCACCTAGATGGCGCTTCCCACGGGACCCCCCGGCTCCATGCTCCCGCTCACCACCTCATAGATCTCGTATCCCATCAGCCGGGGCAGCGTCAGCGGCAGGAACGCCGCGATGACCCCCAGCAGGATCAATGTCCCCAACATGCTGCAAAGGGCAGGAAATACCTTCCTGCCCTTTCTGTCAGAGGGACGTGAAACCGATTCTCTCTCGCCTGTCATGCTTCCGACTCCTCTGCCTTCTTTTTCCGCTTCCTGAAAATCAGGAAATACCATGCCGCGCCTAAGGCTCCCAGCACCAGAACGAGGATTGCCGGCAAAGGTATCCCCAAAAGCCTGGCATCGGCGGCCACCGTCAGGAAATTGCTGGTAGGCACCTCATTCTCATCCAGATTTTCCAATTCGTTCGGCGCGCCCAGCGGCGTTTCGTCGTCTGGAATATTCTCTTCTCCGCCATCCGCCTCGTCCGGCGCGTTCCCATCATCCGGCGCTCCTCCACCGTCCTGCGCATCTGCGTCATCCGGTACGCCTCCATCGTCCTGCGCTCCTTCATCGTCCTGTGCGGGATCCTCCTCCGGCGCAGGAACCACTACCACTCCGCCCCCTTCCACAGGAGCTTCCGGCCCAGGCCCCTCAGGCTCCGGTCGGGGTCCCTCGGGCTCTGGCCCAGGCTCCGGCTCCGGTGTGGGCTGCTGGGGCTCCGTAATCCTGGTATATACGAAATTGAACACATTCTCCAGCGGATCCTTTTCCAGGGTCTTGGTGATATTGTAGGCCTGGGGCTGCCAGCCGTCGATATACAGATAGGCTACCACGGGCTTATCGCCTACATTCCCGTAGTATGTCTCGCTGGGCGCCAGGGTGTTCCCCTCGCTGTCCACATAGTTGATGGTATAGGAGGTGGCATCCCCCAGGATTCCATAGGCAATCACATAGTCCCTGTCCCCTGTCACCAGAAAGGAGGAAGTCTGCATGCTCACATTGTTGTCCTTGCCGCTCTCCCTGATTCCCCTGATATAGTATTTGCTGTTGTCGTTCAGCGTCACCGCGCTCTGGTAGAAATTCACCCGGTCCCCATAATGGCGCCCCTCGAAGACTATCACGTCCCCGTCCGCGAAACTCCCCTGCCTGCCGGAAAAGATGCGGATGGTATAGGTATACTCCTCCTTGGCCGAGGCCGACAAGACATTTGGAAAAAACAGGCACAGAGCAAACAGCGCATACAAAACACGTCTCAGTCTCTTCATCCCCCTACGCCTCCTTCTTCCTTTTTCTATGCTCTCTGAAGCAATAGATGCAGTAAATCAGCAGAATCGTCCCCGTGACGCCGCTGATTGCCAGGTACAGGGGCAGATTGCTGTCGTCACTGGTCCTCACCACGCCTGTGCCCCGCCCGGGCGCGGGCTGGTTGGGCTTGGTATCGTCCACATTCTCCGGCGGGTTCCCGGAACCAGGCTGATCCGGCTTATCCGGCTGGCCAGGCTGGTCCGGCTGACCTGGTCTGTCCGGCAGATCCTCACGCAGTTCCACCGCGAACTCCATCTGCAGGTCTGCCAGAGTGTCCTGATAGTCGTTACCCTGGGTCTCGCCGTCCAATGCCACCTCCAAAGTGATGGTCCCGCCCTGTCCATTGTATATGGTATCCAGATAGAAATAATCCTTTAAAGCGTTAGTGGCCCCATGGAGTCCCGCCCCCATATGGGCGATCACATCCTCCGCCGATTCGCCGCCTACGGTATCGCTGTCGAAGAGCACATTCACCTCTCCGTCCGTGTCCGTATACACCAGCCGATAGGTATAAGCGCCTCCCCCTGTCTGGCTGTTGGCGCTTCTGTCCTCTAAGGAATAGAGCACCTCGTTCTGCATGTACCAGTCTGTTGCAGTGGGGTTAGTGTTCTGCAGCTTCAGGGTGATGATTACATTGTCGCCGGGCTGCATGCCGCTGACCACATCGTTGATGTCCGCCGTGGTGAAAGTGCTCACCATCTCTTTCTCAGGGGTGAACGCAACATTCCAGTTCTCGCCGCCGTAGAAAGTCTCCGCGTGAACCGGAATCCCCAGCCCCAAAGCCAACAGGCCGGCCAACAGGCTGGTCATAGCTCTCTGCTTTCTCATGCGCTCCTCCTTTCTAATCCACAAGGCTTAAAACGCCGTCATGAAAGGCCACCCTTTTGCCCCATGCGCTCCAGATGGCGTCCTCGGCGTTATGCTCCTGCACAGCGTCCACTTCCACCTCAATCTGAAATGAAATCCCGTCGTAATCATAGGTGGTCACAATGGTGGTATAGTTTCCTGTCTTATTGGTCTCCTGGGAGACTTTCTTCGCGATGCTGCCGTCTATGGTAAGCGTATCCGCGAACAGAGGTGTCTCAGACTGCCCCTCCCCCTGGGCACAGAGCAGCTTGTTGTAATAGAGCACAGTGCGCTCCTGGGTCCTGGCCGACTCGTCCTCGATCCAGTCCGTCCCCAGGTTCACCAGGTTCAGGTCAATCAGCGCCGGGGAAAGGTCCTGGCGCTTCTTTCCCTCTGAATCCAGCCAGTACTTGTAAATGCTGACCCGGACGTATTGATTGATGGTCCCTGTGTTCCTGACTTTCAGATTCTCCTGATAGGTCTTCCCCAGCACCAGGGACTCCCCCTCCGGAATCATATGCTCCAGGAGCACTCCTGTGTGTTCGTTCCATGTCCCGTCCCCGGCGCTGTTGTAGTCCCGCCAGGACACCTCTTCCTCATTCTCCACCAGGCTCACGCCGATGTCATACATCTGAATCCGGGAGGTATAGGTCTCCGAATAGTAGGTGAGCGCGGCTTTCGTCCCGCCCACGGAGCTGCCGATCAGCATGGCCATCGCCACCGCGAACAGCGCCACAGTGACCATGGGGGATGCCACTTTCATCCGCTTCTTTTTCTTCTTCATGCCTCATCCCCTCCCTCCGCGCTGCCGTGATCCTCTGCAGAGCCTGCCTCGGTGCTTCCGGTGTCCAGAATCTGGCTCCAGTCCGTCTCCTGGACGCTGAACGCCGTGCCGTCCTCATGATACTGCACAGGTACGCTCTCATAGATGACGATTACATTGAAATAATCCTTGTCCGGCGTCTCCGGGATGCCCTCGATCCGGATGTCTAAGGGATTCGTCTCCTGCCCGCCGTAGAGGATATCATTATAGTAATAATAATCTCCCGCCTGGGTCCAGCCATCACCCGAATACACCAGCTCGTACTGGCTCCCGCAGAAAGCTCTGGCCCGGACATAGACCGGCTGTGAGCCCTCCTGGCTGTCAATCACCACATGCTTCGTCCAGTCGCTGAAATCCTCACGGATTTCCGTCCGGTCTCCCAGCCTGATGGTGTAGCCGCCCGCTGCCTCCGCATAGGTGGTGAAATATGCCCAGGCCTGCCCTACGCTTGCGCCTGCCACCGTCACAGCAGCCAGCGCAAAAATCGCAGGGAGATATCTCCTCTTCCTCATATCATGCCCTCCTACTTATAGTTCCGCATCTGCCCCCAGTACGGGCGCGATCTATCATCTCTCCTCCTCGGCCGGCCGGATGCCTGTGCGTACCGGCGGCAGCCCCCCATTGCCCCTGGCCTCCTGCGCGGGATCCGAATGCCAGAGCCATGCGCCGGATTCGTCCTGGACGAACTGGTTCTTGATGCCATGCCCATTGGTCTGGCGCCCATTGTACACATTCTCGAATTCCACCGAGACTACATCGTCCGCGGCAATCGTGGCGCTCCTGTCCCCGGGCACTGTGAGCTCATAGCTGGCCCCGCTGTAGACCTCCCTGACCGTCACCTGGGCCAGGGCCGGTATCTGATCCAGGACCACGCTCTCCCGGCCTGCCTCTGTGAAAGTGATGCTCTCCACCTCGCTGTAGACCAGCTCTCCCTCCAGCTCCCCCGTGACCTCGAAGACACAGGTGACAGACTCCTGGATTCCCTCCATGGACTCATGCTCCAGCAGCGTCTTCACGATTTCCAGGGAGCCGTATCTGGCGGCCCTCTCAGGCTTCAGGCTGATCACCGGCTCATAATTCCAGTCCCCCATATTGGTCATGGTTCCGTCCTCAGCCGTCTCCGTCAGCCTGTCGGGAAGCGAGATGAGCTGGGGCGCAAAGAGATAGGTATACTGGGCGGAGTTGGCCATGGTGGCAAGCCTTGCCTCCCTCTCCTGGGAATCCGTCTCCTGCTCTATCTCGGTCACATAGTCTTTCGGATCCGTCAATGCTCCGCCTCTGGCGATTACCAGGTACAGCCCCGTATCCAGGCCCGTGATCGCCGTCCCCACGGCCATGCCCCGCTCCACGGGCTCCGCAGCGCCGTTCCCGCCCAGGGCCGTGCGCGCCGCCTGCTGGGCCAGCCTGACCCAGTCCTCCGCCTTTGGATACGCCGGAATCTCCAGGTCATATCCGTCCACCGGCTCAAAATAGCAGGCATCCTGCCCCTCTGTCTTCATGGCATCCGCCACCCGGTATATATCTACCACGACCCCTGCCTGAGCCAGGTCCTCCCCGAACCTCTCCTCCTGGGGCTTGTTCTGGTCCTCCGGATACACGGTCATGGAACACGTCCCGTCTGCCACCACCTTGCCGTCCCCATCCGCCTTAAGAGGCGCCGCATCGCCTGTCAGGGGACTTGCCGCCACGCCCACTGTGAGCGCCAGCGCCGCAAGCAGACACATCCATCTTTTCTTCATGAGCAGTTCCTCCTCTTTACATCTGACTTCTTCTCACCAGCTTATTTCCTCAGCTCCTCCAGCATCTGCTTCTTGCTCTTCGGAGGCTTCTTCACGCTGTAGTAGATCAATGTCGCCACCAGCAGCATGAACAGCATGGGAATCCCGATGGCCGGTATCACCACATATGTGGGAATCCGCACCGCCTCCGCCACCACGACCACCTCTCCGGCGATATTGTCTATCCTGCGCCCTCTCACCAGCATCCGGTGGGTGTTGACCCCATAGGGGGTACAGGTCACCAGCGTACAGTAGTCCTCCCCGGGGACGATCGCCAGTTCGTCCACCTCCTCCGGCAGAACGATACGAATCTGATCCACCTGGTAGGTGATGGTCTGTTCCAGGACGTTCAGGGTGAAGATATCATCTTCCTTCATCTGATCCAGATCAGAGAACAGTTTGGCGCTGGGCAGCCCCCGATGGCCGGACAAGACGCTGTGGGTCCGCTCGCCGCCTACCGGAAGCGAGGATCCGGGGATATGCCCCACTGCAATCTGCAGCACCGCCTCGTCCACGCTGTGGTACACAGGCAGGTTCACCCCGATGGCGGAAATCTGCACATATCCCATGATTCCCGTGCCTGAGATGTCCAGCTGCCGCAAGTATTCCTCATATTCCTCTTCTTCAAGGTCGAAATCAATTCCATTGGGAAGCTTTGCATTGTAAATCCGCGCAGCCTCCAGGAGCTCTTCCTTGTCCTCCCCCGACATGTCGTTCACGCTGTCCACATATCCCGCAATGGCCCGGGTGGCATGCATGGAATTCCACCAGTCGCTGACAGACGGGTATAAGAAGATTCCCGCGCCCACCAGCATGATGGCTATCAATATAATGGTCGATATGGAGGGGGCTTTTCGCTTTTTCTTTGCTTTCTTCCCCTTCTCCCCTGTCTGTCTCTTCTCTTTCATAGGTTTCCCCACAATACATGCTGTCTGGCGGTTGCCCCGGGTATCTCCCGGCGGTTCCTGTCCTTGGCTGCTCTCTGCCGGATCGTCCTCTTTGGGTCGGTCAATCCGTTGCTCGCCGCACACCACGGGAAGGTGTCAGCCAAAGTGCGGCATGCCGGGGATGGGATTTACCATCCCCGGCTGAATGCTTTTGCAGTTTTCAATACACGAGCCTTTTAGGGCCGCATGTGGTTCGTCTTATGTATCCCGCGCAATTAACGGTTGCTCATGCGCTTCTTGGCTACAAGCAGAACGCCTGCGCCCAGTACCAGGATGCCGCCTACTACGTAGAAGATTGTAGTGCCGATGCCGCCGGTGGAGGGGAGCAGAGAGCCTTTGTGGTTAACAATGGTAGTTACAAGATTGCTTTTTGCCCCCATCTCAATAGCATCATTATCAGTTATAAATTCACGTCCTGTCCAAATAACTTCAAATGTAATCGGATCAATCCTATTATAGCCAGGAAGGGCATATGTCTCTTCAAGTGTATAGGAACCAGCTCCTAATCCCTTGAATGTAACAGTACCATCTTCATTAACTGTTCCTTTGACTTCTGTCACTTCATTTCCTACATTACCTTTAGGAATAACGTTTGTTGTCTTTTTATACTTATCCGTTGTGCTCTCATAGTATCTACTGTTATCATCTTCTCCACTAATGATTGGCCCTTCTTTAGTATAAGATCCATCCTTTAATTTCCAGTACTCTCCCTCATCACTCTTGTCAAATATCTCTTCTGTAACCAGAATGATATTTACCCCCGCCCCGCTTAATTTAAATTCAACGCCGGGAAGAACAGTACCAGCTTCATCAGTCTTAGTAATGGTCAATTCCGTTGTATACGTATCAACCCTCTTCTCAGGGGTCTCACCTGTCGGATTCTTAGGATTCGGCTCATCAGGATTATCTGGCGTGCCCATGTCGCTATTATTCGGATTGTTCGAATACTTTATGGATACATAGTTCGGATTCCCAGTTCCAATTAATGCATCTGTATTAAGCTTAGCAGAATACGTAAGGATAACCCAGCTTCCTGCCTTCACTACTACCTCACCATTTTCAGGATTCAAATCCCTCAAATCATGCATCCATACCTGAATGAGAGTACCACCTTTTTTCAGTGTATCATTACTCCCTACGTCGGTAACCTTCTTTTTAAAGTTTGCTGTTACATCCGCTATTGTTGTGCCCTCTGACACACTCCTTCCCTCTACAACATCCATAACAGCCTTTACGTCTTCCTTCTTTGTTACAGTTTTTCCATTCAGAATCGAACCATTAACTACCTTAACTTTTATATCATAAACAGTGCTATTATCCTGTGTTGTTGAAGTAAGGGTTAAACCTTTGCTTAAAATATCATGGAACTCCAAATAATAGCTCTTATAATCTGCGAAATTTTCCGGAAGTTTTACAGGGATATTGTATTCCACCGTGCCGCCAATTGGAGCCTCGTTAACTTTGAAATAATCCACACCTTCGATGCCCTCTGGCGTAGTATTGTTGACTTTAATATACTTATCATCTTCCAGAGTACCTCTTTTCGGCTTGGCAGTCAAATCGCCGACAATTTCCATCATATAACGGGTATACTCCCCATCCTCTGTAGGCACGTTGGTATTTGCAACCATGTAATAACCTACAGGTAATTTTTCAAATACATAGCCGCGATTAGCTGTAACTGTACTTACTTCTTTATATGCAGTCGGTGTAAATACATCTTTCTCCTCAACTGTAGTTGTTGTTCCATTTAAACACTTTGCAATATCAGCAGCAAACTTTTTCGCAATGTCTGAGTCAAACTCATTTGTTGCATCAGAATCCTCTGCACTTACGGCTATGCTTGCGGCAACATCAGCAGCAGTCATAGGTACAACATTTCCATCCTCGTCTTCTACAACATTTCCATCTTTATCCTTTTTGGGGAAAACAGATGCAATCTTACTTTGATCTATACTTGCACCCCATTGGATATTCGACATCGTCTTTCTCTCACCATCTTTAGAAAGATCGCCACTAAATATCTGGTATACCGCATAAGTATAACCAGTTGTTTGATCATCAATGGTAAGCGTAAACTCCCCCTTCCCCGCTACTGTGTTGCTCGGATCCTCAGTTTCGTCCGTAGGCGGTGTCGCACCTGTCGCAAACGCCGTCAGGCTCATGCCCAGAACCATCACCATCGCCAGCACGATACTGGGAATTCTTTTCAATCGTTTCATACTCTTCTCTCCTTTTCTTTTATTTCCGTGAAACTTTGCTTGTGCCTCCATCCCCCCTCAAACGAGGAGCTCTGTTCAGATCTCAGAGATTTTTCGCCCTCCTTTCACTGAACTTTTTTCTATACAGAAGACCTGCGCCAAGCAGCAAGAACATAGCGCCTGTCATTGTATATAAGCTGAATCCCGAACCGCCGGTTTCAGGGAGTGAATAGAGGATTGGCGTATTGGCGATATCCAAAGCAAATTTTATCGCTCCATTTTCTTCCTCCATTTTTGTATACAACTCATTTCCTTTTCCATACTTCTTCGTACCGTCACTGGCCTCTTCCACCTTAGCTTCGTACACCGAAAGCCCATCCTCTCCGTCAGCTTCCACAATCCAAGGTCCGGCCTGTTCAAATCCATCAGGAACGGTTTCTTCCAGCAGATAAAGCCCCTTTACATTCGGAATCGAAGAAAGCCGCAGCTCTCCGAGATCATCAGTCTGGCCGTTTGCCTTGAAGATGCCCTCATTTTTCTTCCCGTCTGTCAAACCCGACAGCTGAAAGTTCACATAGGACATATATCCGTTTTCTCCCTGCTCCACCTGTAGTGCATTGGTCTTTACAATTTCTAAAGTGAGCGTTCTCACTTTATCTTCATTGCGGAATGTCGGACTGGATATCTGTTGGTCTCCATCTTTTATGGTTTTCTTCACAATCGATAGATGCCCTCCTTTATGCCCAGTACCGCCGCTATAATTATTAACGATGAACTTGTATTCGACGCTTGTGTTCTGTATTTCATCCCCCTTTATTCCATCCACGACACTCACTTTCTTCTTGTCATTGTCAACAATATAAAGCCAGTACTGCATAATTTCATAATTCGGGCCTAATACAATCTTTCTGCCCTCACAGCCTACATCGAACTCAATTTTATAGATGGTTTCGTCATACTGCATGAAATCCTGTTCTTCCGGTATAATCTCTCTGAGATAATAGGTATGATGGCCTATCGCTTCATCGCCCGTCACAGCTTGTATCTCTGTACCGCTTATTCCAGGAAGCTTACTCGCGTCCACAAAATTGATTCCAAGGATTCCCTGTACATTTGTCCCGCTGGTATTTGGGCTCGCAGTCGTGGAAAATACTGTCAAACACTTTCCGTCCTTATCTAACAGTTCAAACTGGAACTGACCATCTGTAGGGTTTTGAGTGTTGCCGCTCACCCCCAAATATTCTTTCGGAAAATCTATTGTCAGGCTATCATTATATAAGACTGTCTTTTTCTGCCCCAAGATTATCAGGCCATTGCACATGATTCCTCCGCCATGTGTTCCCGAATAGTTTCCTGAGATAAACACCCTCGCAGTGTTTCTTGCCCCACTAATAGCCCCTGCGTCCGGATGTGCTGAAAGTCCCAATTGCTTGGTCGATATGATTTCCTGGGTTCTATCTGCATCTGTAATAAATGCACCGTCACAGCTTCCTGTCCAATTAACGAGTCCACCACCTAACATCTTAGGTCCGACTATACTGTTTAGTGCAGAAAAGATATCCTGAAAATCTTTCTTACGCCCTCCATTCTCTATCGCATTGAAGACCTCGCTATTAAAGGCATCATGATCCTCACTCTTGATGGATCCCCCTCCTGACAGACCTTGCTCCGAACCCTCAGCCCTGTTTCCATATACTGCAGATCCCCTTGTCTCCTCAATGCTAAGACGTCCTGTGGAACAGCCGCTCACACCTCCTCCAAAGCCTCTTGCCGTATTCTCCGTAACGACAGAGTCATAAATGGTCATTTGTCCATTGTTGTCCGAGATAAAGATCCCGCCGCCGCCCCAGTCCTGATTGTCTCCGGTGTTGCTGATGGTCGTATTATTGGTAATATAAATCAGATTCCCAGTCTCTTTTGCCGCTTCCATGATGACATGACCAGTGTTCAGACGAATGCCACCGCCCTCTGCCCTTGCGCGGTTGCTGGCAATGATACCGCCGCTTATTGTTCCTGAATCAGCTTGACTGATATAGAGCCCGCCTCCTGCCCATCCTGCCGTGTTCCCTGCAATGATGCCGCCGCTCATATCCAAGCTGCCGTTGACATGAATGCCGCCACCGCCGCTTTCAGTATAATTATTTGTTACAGAACCTCCCTTGAGCGTCAGCGTCCCCTTATTCACATTGATACCGCCGCCATCAGCCTTTGCTTCATTGCTGCAGATTGCCCCACCATTTATTGTCAATTCTGCTCCAGTTATGCTGATGCCGCCACCACTTCCGCTACATCCGTTCCCGGCAATTACACTACCCCCTTCTACAGTAATGCTCAAACTTCCTCTATCCTGAAGATCCGCGTGGATGCCGCCTCCCAAATCCTTGCTTCTGTTTCCGGCAATCACAGCATCCTCACCTACATGTATTCTACCGGAGCCATCCATATGGATTGCCCCTCCCCAGTCATAACATTTGCCCGTGCCATTGCCAACCAGGTAGCCTTTTGTTATGTTAATTGTCCTGTTCTCATCCTCAATCGCTTCTATGGCATTACCATACAGATTCGTCAGCCGTCCTCCCTCTATCGTTAAGGTTCCGTTGTTCGCCATCGCGATAAGATGCAGAGCACTTTCCGAGTTCGTGTTCTCAATGGCCCCAATCCCGGCAAATGAAATTGTGTGTTTATATGTCGTTTCTACGGTTCCATCACTGACAGACGTCAAAGCCCCTTCCTCTGCATTTGCTGCCCCGTTCGACTTTGTAAGGTAATACACCACCGTCTTCGTGTCTGGATTATAGCTGCCATGATACCCATTGCTCCAATCCGCAGCCGTAAACTCAACTTTTGCAGGAAGCCCGCTTCCTTCCTCTATATCATTAATTCTAACCGGACTCGAATCTTTAATCGTCAGGCTCCCGCCATACCCATTCCCATTTTTTGCCATTTCGCCTACTCTGAACAGAGACTTCGTTTGACCTGCAGCATAGGAAATGGTGTACCCATTCAAATCGAGAACAAGATTTCTGTTCTTATCCAGCCAAATTGGCTCGCCGGAAAACACGATATCCGTCAGCAGCTTTACCGATATTATCGTTCCAGCGTTCTCCTCAGTGTTATTTAACCCATTAATAAAGTCTCTTAGCTGATTCCAAGCATCCTGACTGTCTATCTCCCTAACAGAACGTGTTTCCACTGCGTAGTAAGAAAAATGCGGCGCATCGATAACGACGTTTCCGTCTTCATCCTCCATGGCATTCATATCTTCCACAGTCTCATTCTCTGTATCCACATGGAAAACCTGGACCTTTTCTTTCTCCTGCTTCTCAGAATCCGTCCCCTCGCCGTCAACGCCACTTCCCTGATCTCCGCTGTGAGCCCCCTGCCCCTCTGATTCGTCTCCCTCCGGCTGCTCCTCCGAAGCGTTCTGGTCAGCTCCTCCTGTAGGCGGTGTCTCTTCCCCTATCTGCGCTGCTGCCACAGTCCCTTTCTGCAGGAAAGAGACTCTCACCGGCTTCAAGGGCTGGATTTCCGCTTCTCCTGCCAGTACACGGATGTCAAAAATATCCCTGCTTATCCCGTCCTCTGTCTCCGGAACCTCTTCGCCGTCCCGCTCCACCGATATCTCAAAAGGGCGCTCCTCTGTCTCTTCTTCCTGAGCAGTCTTCTCCCGGAGCAGTTTCACTGCCGCCTTGTATTCCTCCGAATCCTCCGCCAGCTTCACGGCCTCCAGGACAAGCTTTCCCTCCGCATCCGGGAACGCGTCCGCAGAAGCCTCCAGCACGATGAAGTAATCCTCTGTCTCCGCAACCAGCTTGATCCCCGCTATCAGGCAGCTCTCGTCATGCACATGCTCTTCCAGCTCGCATGTCAGGTTCCCATCAGCATCATAGCATCCATCCACGTGGACATGCTCTTCCAATCCGCAGTAGAAGAATGGCTCCTCTATCAGGCAGATTGCGCTGTGGACATGCTCTTCCAGCTCACAGGTCAGGTTCCCGTTTTCATCATGGCATTCCTCTCCGTGGGTATGCTCCTCTTTCCCACAGTAATAGACCGGCTCCTCCAGACAGCTTTCGTCATGAGTATGCTCCTCCAGCTCACAGGTCAGGTTCCCATCCTCGTCATGGCAGCCCTCTCCGTGGGTATGCTCCTCTTTCCCGCAGTAGAACACGGGCTCTTCCACCAGACAGATTCCATCGTGGGTATGCTCTTCCAGCTCACAGGTCAGGTTCCCGGCCGCATCATAGCACTCCTCTTTGTGCTCATGCTCTTCTTTCCCGCAATAATGCTCAGGCTCCTCCTGGCAGCTCTCGTCGTGCTCATGCTCCTCCAGCTCACAGGTCAGGTTCCCGGCCGCATCATAGCACTCCTCTTTGTGCTCATGCTCTTCTTTCCCGCAATAGTACTCTGGCTCCTCCTGCTCTCCATAAGCGCAAACCAGGCTCCCCTCTTCATCATAGCAGCTCTCGTCATGCTCCACATGGAGGTTCCGCTCCGCAATCTCCTCCGGGGTCAGCTCAACGGTCTGGAAGCAGTCCCCTGCATGTACATGCTCCTCCAACTGGAGCAGCCCGCAGTCCGGCAAGCTCCCCTCAATCAGGTTCCCATCCTCATCAAAATCCTCTTCCTCATAACAGGCATCCTCATGGGTATGGAGCTCCAGCTCGCCGCACTGGTAGGTCTCCACCTCCGCATAGCACTCCTCCGTGTGGACATGGGCAGCATTCTTGCTCTCCGCCTCTTCTCCAGCGCCCAAAGCGTCCCCGGACTTCCCTGCCTCCGCAGAGGCTGCGCATTTTTCTGTATGTATATGCTCTTCCAAACCGCAGTCTGTTTCTTTGGTATAGCATTCCTCCCCATGGGTATGGGCAGTCTCCCCCTGACCGCAGGTCAGCTCCTTTGTATAGCACCCCGCTCCATGCTCATGGGCGCTCTCCTCCTGGCCGCAGGTCAGCTCCTTCGTATAGCACTCCGCTCCGTGCTCATGGACGTTCTCTTCCAGTTCGCAGGTCAAGTTCCCCTCCCCGTCATAGCAGGAATCGCCATGGCTGTGCCCTGTCTCCGTGCAGGTCAGGCTTTCTGTATAGCAATCCTCCCCATGGACATGACCGCTCTCCTGGCAGACAGGGGTCTCGCTATAGCAGTTCTCATCGTGGGTATGGCCCTCTTCTTTGCATGTGAGGGTCTCCTGATAGCAGAAATCCATATGCCTATGCTCTTCTGAACCGCAGGCAAAATTCTGTGTCTGCGCGGCAGCATTTTCCAGAGTCTCCTCCTGACCGCATGCCAGAACCTTCTCCTTGACCATGCACTCCTCTGTATGGGTATGGGACTCGCGCTCGGGAATCCGGCACACCAGGCCGCCCTTTGTGTCGTAGCAGTCGTCATTGTGGACATGGACCACGTAGTCGGCATATCCGCAGATGAGCTCCTCCCCCGGATTTCCCTCCTCATCTTTTTCATAGCATCCTTCTGTATGTTCATGCACTTCCAATCCGCAGTCCAGCACTTTCACCTTGTGGGTCATGGCCTCGCCGTACATCTTCAGCGCAGCCACCGTGCCGAAAGCCACCGTTACGGCGAGGCACAGAAAGACGACTGTCTGAATCCTGTGCTTCTTGCGCTCCTGCAGGAATGCTGCGGCCTGTGACAGAAAGTTGCCAGCGGCTTTCTGATTCCCTGTCTGCCCGGAGCCGGACTTTTTATTCGGTGAAAAATCGAATCCCATATTGCGTTCTCCTTCCTTCTGACCTATCTGTCACTCCACCATGCCCAATTCGGACAATGGCCAGACCCGCACCAAAATCTTTCCGATTACCATGTCATTGCTGACGCATCCCACCGCAGTGTTGCGGCTGTCTATGCTGGTCGCCCTGTGGTCCCCCATGACGAAGCACCGCTGGTCCGGCACCTGATAGGGCAGGGTGATGTTGCAGTCCCCCAGGGACTTCTCGGTGATGTAGGGCTCCTCCAACGGCTCATCGTTGACATAGACATTTCCCTCCTCGTCGATGTCCACCCAGTCGCCGGAGGATGCGATCACCCTTTTTACCAGGATGTTGTTGTTGTAGTAAAAGGCTATCACATCGCCTGTCTTGTACCCCGAGCTGTTGAGGGCCACCACGATGTCCCCGTCCTGCAGCGACTCTGTCATGGACGAACCGCTGATCTGGAGCACTGGAAGCAGCAGCACCGCTATCAGCACCGCGGCCGCAGCTACCACTATCAGGGAAAATGCCGTGCTCCTGAGCACTTTTCCGTATTTATTTTTATATCGCTCCCGCTCCAGCTCCGCCTCCAGCAGGCTCAGTTCCGGCAGCGGCTGTTTCTTTTCCTCGCTCATCTATAACCTCTGTCCCTTGCAATTTGCGTTCTCCCTCTGCAGGATTTTACATCAATGCCTTCAGCCTGGTCAGCAGCTCCGCGGGCAGATTGCTTTCCTGCAGCTCCTTCCACCCCTCGGACCGCAGCCTAGCAGCCTCGGCTTCCAGCGCCTCTATCTTTGCCTCACGGCTGTCCAGGCGGGATCTCAGCTTCTCTATGAGGGCATCCTTATCGTTCAGCTTCTCCTTCAGGCGTCTAAAGGTCTCCTCCATGCGGGCCGCTTCCTCCGCCATGCAGGCGTCCTTTTCGTCCAGCCTGGCCTTCAGGCGCTCCATGGTCTCCTCTATGCCCGCTGCCCGCTGGGCCATCTCCGCATCCTTTTGATCCAGGCGGCCTTTCAGCTTCTCTATCAGTTCGTCCTTTTCATTCAGCTTCTCCTTCAGGCGTTCGTTTCCCTCCAACGCCTTCCGGAGCTCCTCTTCCTTCTCCTGTAGCGCCGCATCCAGCCTGGCCGCCTCCCTGCTCTGCTCCACCAGCAGCTCCAGGAGATCGTGCCGGCCCAGCTTCCTTAATTCTTTCTCCGTCATATCAGGCCTCGCATCCTCCGGTTTCGGAAATCCGTTCTATGGTTTATTCCCCAAAAATCTCGTCAATCAGCTGTATCAGCTCAATGGCGCTGTGGAATACAATCTCCTGATCCGTGTCCTGCCAGATCAGCCTCCCCTGCCATGTATAGTGCTCCCTGAACAGAATCTGAATCCGGAATACCGTCGTCTTCTCCCCCTTTTCCCGGGGCACCGGCGACAGGGACGGGTTCGGACAGTCCTCCATGTCGATGAGGCTGTTCAGCAGCAGAATCATCTGCGGCAGGCTCTGGACCCTCTCTATTCCCTCCAGCCTGGGATGCTGCAGATAGCCGTCCATAATGCCATTGTGATAGGCCTGTACCGTAACCACTGCCTCACGGCTCTGACAGGGGTACATTTTGTCACGGAGCATCATTTCACGGCCACCTTCCTCCTCAGCATTTGCATCTCCACTGTATCAGCCACCGGTCATCGTCCGGTCACCTTTTTCGGATAATTGACAGTTTTTTATATCTTCGTCTTCATCCCGGGGCGCTGTCCCCGGCTCCAGGGGCTCCGTCCGGAAAGAGATGCATGCTTTGGAATGGGAATATACCTTATGAAATGTCCTGTCGATGCGTTCCGTCACCAGCCTGGCCTTCTCCTCGGAGGCTCCGGTGAGCATCAGGATATAGGAGCCCGCATCCAGCCTGGCCACCGAATCCCCGGCCCTAAGGCCCTCCAGAAGGATTCGCTCCAGCCTCCTGGCATCCGTGGTGGGCGTGACCTTATTGCCCAGACTGACCATGCACAGGGTGGACTTCTGCCCGGAGCGGGCCATATGCCGCCTCTCCAGTGCCACGATTGCCTGGAACACGGAAAAGGTGCACAGAAATGCCCTGCCGTCCAGGTCTTTCCGCGCCACCGTCTTCAGGATATCCTGACCGCCCCGGCCGCTCTGGCACATGCTGTCCGCCAGCATATGTATCTGCTCCGCCTGCTCCGAGGGCTCGATCTCGAACTCCTGCCAGAGCGTCTCCCGGAAGGTCTGGTAAATCCGGCAGGCGCGCTCCGGATGCCCCATGGCAATCAGCGCCTGCATCTGGTATACGATGAAGATATCCGTCCCGAAATCCACATTGGCCGCCTGCTCGCTGATGCCGATCATCTCCGCCCACCTCTCCTGCTCCTGCAGAAGCGGCAGCGCCATCTTGCAGACGTCCAGATACAGTGTCTGATAATACCGCCGCAGGGACACCGCCCAGTCGCTGTCGTTGCCGGAGAGGAAATCCCCTTTGTACAGAGAAACCGCTTTCAGAAGATGGGCGAGATACTCCTTCCCCGAATACTTCCTGGCCTCCAGGCAGACCTGCTCGAACCGTTCCGAATCCAGTTCCAGCCGCACCGCCGGATTCCATACATAGCACCCGGACAGCGTCTGAATCAGCTCCCCCTGGTCCGGGAGCATCGTCTTCAACAGATTCCTGCTCTTATAGACCATATTCTTCAGGGCATTGGCCGGGGCGCTGCTTACGTCCGCCCAGAACAGACCGATCAGTTCCTCCATGGAGACTGCCCTGCTATGGTTCACGATCAGATATTGCAAAAAAGACAGGGCTTTCCTCCCCGCTGTAGTATACCTCCGCTCTCCTGCCTGCGACTCCCTGCAGGAGAAGGCGCCGAGCAACTCAAAATGTATCGTCTTCTCTTCTTCCATACCTAGTATTCCGCCACGGGGAGAAGCCCTCTCCTCCCCAGGCAGCCCCCCTGTGTGCTGACTTCTGTTTTCCACTGTAGTATACTCGTTTTGTATTTGTTTTGCAAGACAAAATGCTCTTCCATAGGAATCGGGGAGAATCCGTAACATATTCTTTACATTTTCGAGACATCCGCGTTATACTTATCTTATATCATATGGCAAACAGTGCGCCGGAAAATGCCGGCATACTGCATCACGAGGTACAACAGATGGAAGAGAAGAAGATTCTGGTCATCGAGGACGAAAAACCAATTGCGGATATCCTGAAATACGGCTTTGAGAAGGAGGGATTTGCGGTGCGCTGCGCCTACACGGGCGCGGCGGGCTCCGCCACGGCCTGCAAGGAGCCGCCGGACCTGGTGCTCCTGGACTGGATGCTGCCGGACATAAACGGCGTGGATGTCTGCCGGATGCTCACGGAGCAGTACCGAATCCCCATCATCATGCTCACCGCCAGGGGGAGCGTGGAGGACAAGCTCTACGGCCTGGAGTCCGGGGCGGACGATTACATCACCAAGCCCTTCGACCTGCGGGAGGTGGTGGCCAGGGTCCGCACCATCCTGCGCCGGTTGGACAGGGCGAGGACCGAGGCGGACGAGGCCCCCCTGGTCTGCGGGCATCTCACCGTAAAGGAGCGGGAGCACAGCGTCTACAGCCGCGGCGAGCTGGTGAGCCTGACCCCCAAGGAATACGAGCTGCTCATCTGCTTCTTAAAGCACCCCCGCCAGGTGTTCACCAGAACCGCCCTGCTGGACCAGATATGGGGCTATGATTTCGTGGGAGATACCAGGACTGTGGACATCCATGTCCAGCGCATCCGCAAGAAGGCGGAGCTGGAGGGCATGCTGGTGACGGTCTTCGGCGTGGGCTACAAGTATGTCCCGCAGTAAGGGGCCCGTCCGGCTGGGCATGAGGCGGCAGATGCTGCTCATCATCCTGGCACTGTTCCTGGCAGGAGGCGGAATCCTCAGCAGCGGCATCCACGCGAAGCTCTGGCAGAGTCTGGAGGCCCAAATCGTGCGGGAGCTCACAGGCCAGCAGGAGAACACCCTGGTCTATATCCGGCAGCTTTTGATGCTCCACAGCGCCAACAATGACGAGGAGGGCTTCCGGCAGATTGCGGAGGACATCGTCCAGGAGCTGCGCGTCCTGGGAGGCCAGGCCATGAGCGTGCTGGACACGAAAGGGCAATATCTAAGCGGCAGCAGGCAGGTGCAGGAGGACCCGGCGGGCACGGACCTGGCCGCCGCCATGGAGGGCAATGCCGCTTTTACCCTTACCTACCCGGACGCGGACACTATGCTGGTCTATTTCTCCATGCCCGTGATCATCGAGGAGCGCACCATCGGCATCATCCGCTACCGGATGGACACCTCCAGGCTCTACCTCCAGATCAGGCAAAACGAGCAGATGATCTATCAGATCACCGCCGCCGTGTACGCCCTGATATTTCTGCTGCTGGCCTTCTTCCTAGGCAGACTATTGGTGCCCGTGGGAAAGCTGACGGAAATCACCCGCCAGGTGGTGCGCGACCTCTCCAAAGGGCAGGTGGACATGCAGATGCTGGCCCAGCTGGCGGACTCCGGGCGCAGGGACGAGGTGGGAGAGCTGTCCCGGAACTTCAGCGTGATGCTGGAAACCATCGGCTCCCAGCTTGAGAAGATGCAGGCGGACAAGGAGCAAATCGTATCCCTCTTAGGCAGCAGGCAGGAATTCTACAACAACATGACCCATGAGCTGAAGACCCCCCTGACCACCATCCAGGGCTACGCCCAGCTCATGGAGGCGGACCGGGGGGCGGATCCGAAGCTCACCAGCCAGGGCTTAAGCCAGATTCTCCAGGAGAGCACAAGGATGCACCGGATGGTGCTGCAGCTTCTGGAAATGTCCGACAAGGGCATCTATATGGAAATGCGGCCCGTGGAGCTGGCCGGCATGGCAGGCAGCGTGGCTGGAGCCCTGGAAATCAAGGCCAGACGGTACGAGATGCGGATTGAGACGGATTTCCCCGACCCCCTCCGGGCCATGGGCGTGGAGGAAAGGCTGCGCCAGGTCCTGGTCAACTTGGTGGACAACGCTATCAAGTACGGGGACAGCCATACTCCCATTCTCTTAAGCGGATCCAGGCGTAAAGGCTATGTATGGCTCTTCGTCCGCAACCAGGGAAAAGGCCTCTCCCCCGAAGAGCAGGAGCGGATTTTCGAGCCTTTCTACCGGGTGGACAAGCTCAGGTCCAGGGAGCAGGGAAGCTCCGGCCTGGGGCTCTCCATCTGCCGGAAAATCATGGAGGAGCATGACGGCCTCATCGGCGTGAAGAGCGGCGGGAACGGCCATACCATATTTTATATTCGTCTGAAGGAACTTCCCGATGCGGACGGAAATCGGGAGGACTGGAGCCAGGCGGCCAGGAATCCACAGGAAGAAAAGGCAGAAGACCATGACGCACAACAGGCATCTCAAGCAAAAAATCCAAAAAACAGGAAATCCCCGGTGCCCAGGCGGGCCTCGCGGCACAGCGTATCGCCCTAAGGCGTATCGCGGCATGCCCCCCTTCATGCCCCCCTGCCCCGGATATCGGCCATGCTTTTTACCGCCGCCATGCTCCTGGCCGTTTCCCTGCTGCTTGCCGGGTGCGCGCCGGAGGAAAAGACCATGCTGCTGCCCCAGACCTCCCCCTCCGGGGACCAGGCGGAGACGGAGGCCGTGGCCAGGGACTTCACCGTGAAGAAAATCTATACCTATACCTACCGCACCTTGGGCCAGCTGGGCAAAAGCGCCTTCCTGTCAGGCTGCGGCGACAATGAGATCCACATCCTCTCCCTGGACGGAGAGGGTACGGACGGCACGCTGGAATATAGGCAGGTTGACTACAGATATGGCTTCCATGACCTGATGGGGGACTTTTTTGAGACATGGGATGGCTGGGACAGCCCCTCCCAAGGGGAGTTGGAGGAAGATATGTATATAGAAAGGCTTCTGGCCTCCCCTGACGGGAAGCAGGTTCTGGCCTACTTCCGATCCGTCTCCCTGGACAGGCTCACAATCCGGCTGTATACGCTGGGCCAGACAAAGCCCCTGACCCTGTATGAGGGCACAGCGAACCTCCCGGCTGTGTGCCGCGGCTCCTTTTCCCCCACCGGCAGATGGGTGACCTTCGATGCCTGCGCGAATTCCACGGCCTCCACACGACTCGTCCCCATATACGACTGCGGGCAGGCACCGTCGAAGGCGGAGGAGAGCTGGGCCATAGCGCAGACCGAATCCAGGCTGCTTGCGCCGGACCGGGTGCTCTACACGTCCAAGCAGGACGATGCCGGCTCAGACACCGTCGGCTGGCTGTGGGATGCGGCGCTCTATGACAGCGGCGATGACCCCGGACTGATCAGCCTGGCCAGGAGGAACGACGGCTCCCTCCATGTCAGCAGGGACTGCTTCGCCCCGGGAGAAAGTCCTTCGCCCCTCCCGTCCCTCCTGAACGCGGATGCCGAGACGTCGTCGTATTTGCTGCATGACGAGCTGATTCTGTCCAACTATCAGGAGACTCCCTATCCGATATATCGATATTCCGAAGACGGATACTCGGTTCATTATCTTTCGGATCCCTCCACCCTCTGCGGCACCGACATGCTCCGACCCGAGGCGCCGGAGACCGTCATGGAGTTCCCGGGACTTGTCTGGGACTTTCTGCCTCTGTCCGGCGGGGACATCCTGGCGGCGCTGGTGCAGGAAACCAGGGAGGACCTCTCGCAAGGGGCCAGGAAAGAGCTCATACAGAGCACCCGCAACTCCGAGCAGTATCCCCAGGAGTACTGCCTCCCGGCGGCCATGCAGGACTATTGGGGCATCCTGTCCGCGGACCTGTATCTGTATCCGGCAGGCTCTTCGGAAGGGTACCTACTGTACAAAAGCCTCCAGAACCTCATCAGCCTGGAATACGACGAGGACACAGGCCGAATCCTGCTGGAGACCTACGAGGAGATGGACATGGCCCGCAGAAGGTGCATCCTCCTGGAGCTGTAGGCCCGGCTCCGGCCCGCCCCAGCGCAAACTGTTTACAAGTTGAAACAAATTTGATACAGAAATGCTGTCAATAAGAAACAGCCCTCCGCTAAACTAAAATCCATACCACGAGAGACTACCGGAAAGACAAAGGAGTATGGATTATGTGCGGAATATGCGGATTTATAGAAAAAGACAACCCCCCCAAAAAGGAGATTCTGGAAGCCATGATGGCGGCGCTGATCCACAGGGGGCCTGACCAGGGACGGAGCTTCCTGTCGGGGAGCGCGGCTCTGGGCTTCAGGCGGCTGGCCATCATCGACCCCGACGGCAGCGTCCAGCCCATGGGGAACGAAACCGGGGACAAAGTGCTGGTGTTCAACGGGGAAATCTATAATTATCA
>CAMQOJ010000016.1 GCA_947003375.1 uncultured Lachnospiraceae bacterium | reverse complement strand
GGCAGATACAGCTCGGATTTCGTTATCGCTAAATCCTGGATATAGGCACCAATCGCGCTTCCATCGCCGATTAGCAGACTTTCGCATGAACCAAATTTCGACAGATTGCTATTTCCGTGGCTCGTCACTACTTTATCGCCAAAGTAATATTGGTAATACGTAAGCCCTGCATCCTCATCTTCCGTCACCATCACATCTTTTTCGATAAGCTCGTCAAAGTCAGGATAAATTCGCTCCAGTGTATGGAACTTTCCTGATGTCTTTATTTTGTAGATTTCCTTGTAGCTGTATGGAATCGCCGGAAGGGACTCTCTGGTGATAAAGATGAAACAATTATCCGACCGTAGAACCAATGATGCAAATTCCTTCGTTTTCAGCTTTGCAAAATCCTCATCGATAATGTAGATTCTGCCCTTCTCATTACTTAATTCATACTGATATCCCGTCTCATACAGAGCAATCACGGGGGCGTCGCATGACACAGCCACACCTGTGCCCCTGGACATGTTGGCATCGCTGACCATCTGAAACAACGTGGTCTTTCCGGTTGCGCTGTCCCCCCTTATGACCGTAAACTTTCTATTGATTGTAAACCTGAATTGAACCGACCTCTTGTTCTGCACTAAAATGTCATGCTGTGTCTCCATAACAGATACTCCCTCTCAAACTCCTCTGCGTTGTGGCAGATTGCGCCATCGCGTGCAATGCACATGTCAAATTCCAATCCCTCAAAATTCATCGGGTATGCCAGGTAAATCGCAAAATCCTTTTTTCTGCTCAGCTCCGCTAACAATGCGGCACAGTTATCCCCGCAGCTATTGGCATTACTGATTACGGAATCGTCAGCATTCATTGTGATCAGCGCTTTCGCCCC
Source organism: uncultured Lachnospiraceae bacterium (assembly GCA_947003375.1). Classification (GTDB taxonomy): domain Bacteria; phylum Bacillota; class Clostridia; order Lachnospirales; family Lachnospiraceae; genus Acetatifactor. The sequence continues at coordinate 21,144 of CAMQOJ010000016.1, read as the reverse complement.
GCTGCTGATTTCCCGTATCGTGATTGGCCCGAGCACCGGGCTTTTTACCATACCCTCGGAGATGAATTCGGAACCGTCGATTTCCCTGATTACCCTTTCGGCCCACTGGTCAAGCCACTCTTCCGTGTAAGAATTATTGAAATATTTCGAGGTAGAAATAATATCGCTGTCCTCAAGCTCAAAATACACTTTTACCATCTTGCAATGCTCCTTTTTTATAATGTCTATATCATAGCAAAAAAATGGCTGTCCGTAAACTCCTGCTGACACAAAGTTTTCTGTCCAAAGCGCCTCGGCGTATGGCAGTGGCAGAAAAGAAATTGTATAAATTGATGGGTGCGGATTGCGAAAACGACTGTAAGCGCATCGATTCCATCCGAAAATGCGTCGATTCACGGAAAGGATGCATTGATAGAATTGCTTAAAGGCAGATATATTTTGAATGTATCAGAGTAATCGGGCCAGGGCTGCTTGGCCATGAAACCAGTGCCTGCGGGCGAAAAAGGGCCTGTAGGAAATATGCCCGTGAACATCCGTGTCGAACATTGGTGAATCTGTGATCATTTTTCAAGATTTTGGTTAAAAAATTAGTTGTATTCCACAGAGCTTTTTGATATAATAAGTACAGCCTGAGATGTGCGATAACTTCTGCTTATTTTGAACCTACATTACTTTAAACGGGATTCCTATATCGCCAGGTGGCTGTCAAGCCCTCACTTGCGTAAGCATGGATTGGAAGGGAAGGCAAAAGCGCTGGCTGCGGTCACCCACCTAGCATTGCTAGGAGTCAGAGAGCAGGGGGCGGCATTTTGGGCCTTTGATACAGAAGAAGAGGGCAGTCCTTCCGGGGCTGCTCTTTTGAGCGCATATTACTCCGGAGGGAGTCCGGGGGACAGGAGAGGGATGCTTGGATAACTGGAATAAGAAGGGAAGGAAATGGTTCAAAGGAGCTTCGCTGGATAAGTCCCAGCGGATGCAGCTGAAAGCGTTTATCTGTCTGCTGGGGCTGCTCCTTCTGGCAATCCTGCTGCTGGGCAGGCTGCTCCTGGCGCTGATACATAGAGGAGAGGAGCCGCCGGTGCCGAGCCCCCAGCCCCATGTGCCGGTGGTGGAGACCTTCGCCAATGTATGGATCATGGAGGCGGACGAGGAGGGGCTGACGGTATTCCGGGACGGCGCGCGGGAGCGATATCCCTGGGGAAATCCGGAGGATGGGGAGACCGTCTGGCCGGATCTGTCCGTGCGCGAGCAGGTGGCGGACATGACGGTGACGGACGGCAGCGTCACAGCGGTCAGCGCCTGGACGGAGAAGATCAACGGCAGGGTCCTCCGGACAGACGGGGAGAGGATCGAGGTGGAGGGCTACGGCTGGCTGCCTCTGGCGGAGGACCATAAGGGCTACCGCCTGTACGATACCCTGGAGATGTGCACTGCGAATGATTTGCATTTCGGATATGATTTCACGGATTTTTGTATGGAGGGCGGAGAGGTCTGCGGCATCCTCATGGCGAAGGAGGCGGCTATGGAATACATCCGCGTGCTGTTAAAGACTTCGGATTACGGGGGAATCTTCCACGACCAGGTGGTGTTGACCTGCGATACGGACTACACGGTGGTCTATGGCCCCTATGACGGGAGGCAGAGCGAGAAGCATCAGGCCTGGGAGGAGCTGACCTTCGATAGCGGCAGCGGCTATTTCACGGCGGACCGCATACAGATTGTCCCGGATGTGCTCACGGGGAAGATTGTCCTGAAAAACTGCAATCGCGTCCAGGGAGTGCCCTCCTATAAGGGGCAGTTGGAACTGCTGCGGACAGAGGAGGGGATCGTGGCAATCAACCAGGTGCTGCTGGAGGAGTATCTCTACAGCGTAGTGCCCAGCGAGATGCCGGCGGACTATCCGGCGGAGGCGCTGAACGCCCAGGCCATCTGCGCCAGGACATATGCCTACGGCCGGATGGAGCATGCGGGCTATCCCCAGTACGGGGCCCATGTGGACGACAGCACCTCCTACCAGGTGTACAACAATGTGGGTGAGCAGGAGGGCTCCACCACCGCCGTGAAGGAGACCTACGGGAAGCTTCTGTTCACGGAAGGAGGCGGCCTGGCGGAGACCTTCTACTATTCCACCTCCTGCGGCGCGGGCAGCGACGCGAATGTGTGGAAGACGGAGGCCGCGCCTACGCTGACCTATCTGAAGGCTAGGCCCCTGAACCGCAGGGCCATGACGGAGGCCGTGGCGGCCATGGCATCCGGAAGCCCAGTGGGGGAGGCGGACTTTGGGGAGAGGATGCGGGACGAGGACACCTTTGCGGCGTTCATATCCGGCCGGAACGAGGATGACTTTGAGGCGGCGGAAGGGTGGTATCGGTGGAGCTGTCAGGTGGAGGCGCTGGATAAGGACGGCATGCTGCAGCGGCTGCAGCAGAGGTACGCTGCCAACAGCCGGCTTGTCCTGACCTGGAAGGACGGGGAGTACGTGAGCCAGGCCATCGACAGCCTGGGCGACATCACGGACATATACATAGAGAAGCGGGGCAGCGGAGGCGTTGCCGACGAACTTGTGATAGAGGCCGGCAGCCAGAAGATAAAGGTCATTTCCGAAAACTATATCCGGTATGTGCTGAATGACGCCGCGGCTGCGGTAATCCTGCAGGACGGCAGCGAGATGGCGGGCATGAGTCTGCTTCCCAGCGCATATTTTATCATAATGACTAGCAAAGAGGGCCAAAATGTGGTAGGATATACCTTGACGGGCGGCGGGTTCGGCCATGGCGTGGGGATGAGCCAGAACGGAGCCAGGAGCATGGCGGGAAGCGGGTACTCCGCGGAGGAGATCCTCCTCTATTTTTATGACAGGTGTACGATTCGGAATATATATGAAAACGAGTAGGAGTGTGCGATGTGCCGTAACCTTATTGTGATTCTGGTGGATTTCTCAAATAAGATGAAAAAGCAGAACATCAGCACGTTCGCCGCCAGCACGGCCTTTTTCTTCTTCCTGTCCATCGTGCCCATGCTGATCATGATATGCACGATCATCCCATACACCCCTCTGACGGAGGAGAATCTGGTGGAGGCGGTGACGGATCTGACGCCGGATCAGGTGGACGGGCTGGCGGAGAGCCTGATATCGGATATCTATGACAAATCGGCGGGGGTGCTGTCCGTCGCCCTGATAGCCACCATATGGTCGGCGTCCAAGGGAGTCATGGCGCTGATGCGGGGGCTGAACGCCATCAACGGCGTGGAGGAGAAGCGGAATTATTTCGTGGTGCGTGTGATAGCGTCCTTTTATACGGTGGTGATGCTGATCGTGGTCATATTGTCCCTGTTCCTCATGGTGTTCGGCGACCAACTGGTGACATTGACCCTGCACCGCATCCCGCAGCTCCAGAGGATCGTCTCCTTCGCCATGAACTTCAGGTTCCTTCTGGTGTGGGCAGTGCTGTCGGTGCTGTTCGCGGCGGTGTACGCCTATGTGCCGGACAAGAAGCTGGAATTTCGGGAGCAGATACCGGGGGCGGTCTTCTCCGCGGTGGTATGGAGCGTGTTCTCCTGGGCTTTTTCCTACTATGTGACCTATGGCAATACCTATGGAATCTACGGCAGCCTTTCCATTATCATCATCGTGCTGCTGTGGATGTATTTCTGCATGTATATCATCATGATAGGCGCTTATCTGAACCGGTATTTCCAGCCGGTGAACAGGGCGCTTCTTGATACGAAATAAATAGATATCATAACGAAGGAGGCCAATATGGGCAAAAATCAGTTTGTATGGCAGGAGAGATTCAATATCGGCGTGGAGTCTATCGACAGGGAGCACAGGAAGCTGTTCGCGATCATGAACAAGCTCTCTGCCTATGACGGCAATGACGAGAAGAGCCGGTGGGCTTATCAGGAGGGCATCAAGTACTTTAAGGAGCATGCCATGAAGCATTTTGCGGAGGAAGAGCTCTACATGGCGTCCATAGGTTATGAGGGATATGACGTACATAGACGGATCCACGACACGTTCCGCAAGAAGACCCTTCCCGAGATCGAGAAGGAGCTGGCGGAGAGCTATTATTCCATGGAATCGGTGAAGCATTTCCTGGGCGTGTGCGCCGGATGGCTCATCGGACATACATTGACGGAAGACCGTGCAATCGTGGGGGAGGCCGAGAGCAAGTGGGGCAATCTGCTGCCGGAGGAAAAGCAGATCGCCATGAAGAACACCGTGGCGGAGCTGCTCTACGAGATGTTCCAGATAGAGGCCAAGGTCATCAGCGAGAGCTACAACGGAGAGAAGTTCGGCAAGGGGATCTACTACCGGCTGGTCTATGGCACGGACCGGGGGGACAGATGGGAGTTCTTCCTGGTGTTTGAAGACAGGACAATCGTCAATACCGTAGGGAAGTTCATCGGGGCCGAGACGGACGGCGTGGACGTGATGATGATGAACGCCACCAGGTATGCGGCAAAACAGTTCGTGGAGCGCATCAAGACGCATTTCCCCAATGCCGAGCAGTTTGACATCAGGGAGGAGAATCTGCTGAACTATGATCAGTTCCAGAGGGCCTTCGAGAAGCATAACCCCCAGTGCAGCCTGCTGTTTTCCGCGAAGGAGGGGTACTTCGCCTACAGCGTCATGGCCCCCCATCTGCTGGAGGAGGAGATAGCCACGTCCATCGGGGCGGAGAACGCCATGGCCGAGATCAAGAAATACCTGGAGAACCATGAGGCGGAGAAGAAAAAGAAGATACTGGTGGTGGACGACTCCGATGTGATGCTGCAGGCCATGAAGAGGCTGCTGGAGGATACCTACGAGGTGAGCCTGGCCAAGTCCGGGCTGGCCGCCATCCGGAGCATGACCCTGGACAGACCGGACCTGGTGCTGCTGGATTACGAGATGCCTGTCTGCGACGGGAAGCAGGTGCTGGAGATGATTCGGGCGGAGGAGGAGCTGGCCAATATCCCCGTCATCTTCCTCACCGGCAGGACGGACAGGGAGAGCGTCAGGAATGTGGTGGCCCTGAAGCCCGCGGGCTATCTGCCCAAGTCCATGAAGTCGGATGAGATTAAGAAGAACATCAAGGCGTATTTCGACAAGGTCGGAAAATGATTTTTGGGAATGTAAGCGCCCTGAACGGGACGGTCTTCTGACTGGCCAATATTTTGCGCCTGGGGAGTTCCCATTGACTGGAAAGTATGCTACAATGGAGTCAGCTTTTGACGAAGGGTTTGCCACATAGCAGGAAAAGCGAGAAAGGAAAGAGAAATGGAAAGAAAAGTTACATGGGAGACTTATGACGCGGCGCAGATGGAGAAGCTGGAGAAAATCAACCGGGAGTACAGGGACTTCCTGGATAACGGCAAGACCGAGAGGGAGTGCATCGACACCATCGTGAACACCATCGAGGCCGAGGGCTATCAGGAGCTGGAGAGCCTGATCCGTGAGGGAAAGAAGCTCCAGAAGGGCGACAAGGTATACAGCGTATGCATGAACAAGTCCATCGCCATGTTCCAAATCGGAGAGAAGCCCATGGCGGAGGGCATGAACATCCTGGGCGCCCATATCGACAGCCCCAGGATCGATGTGAAGCAGAATCCCCTCTATGAGGACGGCGGCTTCGCGTACCTGGACACCCATTACTACGGCGGCGTCAAGAAATATCAGTGGGTGGCCCTGCCCCTGGCCCTCCACGGCGTGGTGGTGAAGAAGGACGGCACCACCATCGAGATGAACATCGGCGAGAATGATGACGACCCCGTCTTCTTCATATCCGACCTGCTGGTCCACCTGGCCGGAGAGCAGATGGAGAAGAAGGCTTCCAAGGTCATCGAGGGCGAGGCCATGGACCTGATTATCGGCAGCAAGCCCATCGTCCTGAACGGGGAGGAAAAAGAGAAGGACAAAGAAGGCAAGGAGGACAAGGCCAAGGAGGCGATCAAGGCAGGCATCCTTGACATCCTGAAAGCCTCCTATGATATGGAGGAGGAGGACTTCCTCTCCGCGGAGCTGGAGATCGTGCCTGCCGGCAAGACCAGGGAAGTGGGCTTTGACCGCAGCATGATCCTGGGCTACGGACAGGACGACAGGGTCTGCGCATTCACTTCCATGCGGGCCATGCTGGACGTAGGGGCCACGGAGAGGACGCTTTGCTGCATCCTGGTGGACAAGGAGGAGATTGGCTCCGTAGGCGCTACGGGCATGCAGTCCAGATTCTTTGAGAACGCCGTGGCGGAGCTGATGAACCTCATGGGCGAGTACAGCGAGCTGAACGTCAGGAGATGCCTGGCCCGTAGCTGCATGCTCTCCTCCGATGTCAGCGCAGGCTTCGATCCCGCGTTTGCCTCCTGCTTCGAGAAGAAGAACTCCGCTTTCATAGGCAAGGGCATGGTCTTCAACAAATTCACGGGATCCAGAGGCAAGGGCGGCTCCAATGACGCCAACGCCGAATACATAGCCTATCTGCGCAGGATTTTGGACGAGAAGGGAATCGTCTACCAGACCGCGGAGCTGGGCAAGGTGGACGTAGGCGGCGGCGGGACCATCGCTTACATCCTTGCGGAGTACGGCATGAACGTGATCGACAGCGGTGTGGCGGTGCTGAACATGCATGCGCCCTGGGAGGCCACCAGCAAGGCCGACGTGTACGAGACCTACCGCGGCTACATGGTGTTCGCGGAAGGGGCAGGGATGTAATGGACGGCGTGATGCTGAAATCCGATTATTTTTTTGAACTGCCCGGTGAGCTGATCGCCCAGGATCCTCTGGAGGAGCGGACTTCCTCCAGGCTCCTGGTGCTGGATAAGCGCACCGGGGCAGTCTCCCACCATGTTTTCCGGGATATAGGGGATTTTCTGCGGCCCGGGGACTGTCTGGTGCTGAATGATACCAGGGTCATCCCGGCCAGGCTCCTGGGGGAGCGGGAGGGCACCGGGGCCCATGTGGAGCTGTTGCTGCTGAAGCGAAAGAGCGGCGATGTCTGGGAGACGCTGGTGCGGCCCGGAAAGAAATGCCGCCCCGGTACCAGGCTGACCTTTGGGGACGGCATGCTGAAGGCCGAGATTCTGGACACCGTGGAGGAGGGCAACAGGCTGGTGCGGTTTGACTACGAGGGGATTTTTGAGGAGGTGCTGGACAGGCTGGGGGAGATGCCCCTGCCGCCCTATATCACCCATAAGCTCCAGGACAGGAACCGCTACCAGACGGTCTACGCCAGGCATGAGGGCTCTGCCGCCGCCCCCACCGCAGGGCTCCATTTTACGAAGGAACTGCTGGACAGGCTGGAGGGGAAGGGCATAGGGATTGCCTATGTGACCCTGCATGTGGGCTTGGGCACCTTTCGGCCCGTGAAGGAGGAGAACGTGCTGGAGCACCACATGCATACGGAGCACTACGAGGTGTCCCGGGAGGCCGCGGACACAATCAACCGCACAAAGGCTCAGGGTGGTCGGATTGTCTGCGTGGGGACTACCAGCTGCCGCACCCTGGAGAGCGCGGCGGACGAGAGCGGCCTGGTGCAGCCGGGCAGTGGGGATACGGACATCTTCATCTACCCCGGCTACCGGTTCCGGGTGCTGGACGCGCTGATTACCAATTTCCATCTGCCGGAGTCCACGCTGATTATGCTGGTGTCTGCCCTGGCGGGGAGGGAGCATGTGCTGGCGGCCTATGAGGAGGCTGTCAGGGAGCGGTATCGGTTCTTCAGCTTTGGGGATGCCATGCTGGTGATTTAAAGTTTTGACTTTCTTGAAGATCGGATTTTCAGATGGCTGAAGTCGATATGACGGACATCGACAAGATAAAAGAGTGAACGGCCACAATTCAATGGCGGTTATAAAAAGGTGTGAAGCATGGAGCGAGTGCTTTGCACCTTTTTCTGTGAGACAAAAGTTACTTTTTACCTGAATTATATGTGTTAAAGGTAAGGAGGTGGGAGATACATGGACATCGGCAACGACATAAGGAAGGCAGTCGCAAAAAACAGCGACATGCTCTATCGGGTATGCATCGTCATACTCTGCAACGAGCAGGATGTCCAGGATGCCATCCAGGATACGTTCTGCCAAAGCGCCGGACTTTCATGACGAGGAGCATGAGGAGGCCTGGCTGATTCGGGTGGCCACCAATATCTGCCGGGACATGGTGCGCTTCCGGCTCCGGCACCCGAAGATTTCCGTCGATGAACTGGAGAACAGCCTGGCGGCGCCGGAGCACAGGGAGACGCTGCGGGAGCTCCTGGAGCTGCCCGTGAAGCAGAAGACTGTTATATATCTGCATTACGTAGAGGGATACCAGATAAAGGAGATAGCGGATATCCTGGGCATCACAGAGGGGGCGGTGAAGATGCGTCTGCGCCGGGCCAGGGAGCAGATGCGGCTGACCTGGGAGTCCGGCTGAAAGCCATGCCCGGTGACGGAAGGGGCAGGAGTTCAGGAAAGGAGGACAGATGGGCGGAATCAGGGTAAAGGAGACCATGGAACAGATTCACATTCCAGAGAAGATTCTTCCGGGGGAGGATTCCCTCCCGAGAAAGATTCATGACAGCCGGGTGCTGTTTGCCATAGCAGAGATACGGAGACCGGGGAATATCCAGCGCTATGAGGGGATGTTCGGGGAGACGGCAGCCTGCGTGGGCTTCCCTACCGCGGATGGCAGCGGCGGGACACTGCTTTTTCCGGGGGACGCTTTCGGAATCACGGCCAGGTCGCAATATAAGGAAGGGGCGTGGAAATTTATAGAAAGCGTCCTGGATCCGAAAGAGGCGGAGCAGATGGAACCCAAGGAACTGGTCTACAGCATACACTGGGAGCTGAACGGACTTCCGTCCGTGAAAAAAATCATGGATATCATGAATGAATACTATCTGGAAGACGACCGTGAATGGGCAGAGAAGGGGAGGGATTTCGGATTCCTGACATATGAAGACGGTTGGGTCATTGAATTCCACGCCTTGACGCAGGGGGAAATCGACACTGTGCTGGAGCTGGTAAAGGACGCTAAGCCCTTCTATTCCGCGGAAGAAGATGACATAGTCAAAATCATCGGCGAGGAGGCCTCCGCCTATTACAGGGGCCAGAAGAGCCTGGAGGATGTGGCGGAAATCATCCAGAACCGTGTCCGGCTCTATGTGAACGAGCGCCGGTGAGGGATAAGGCTCTGGAAGACCTGGCAGGAAAGGCCGCTTTTGCGAAAGGAAGGAAAACAGAGCAAAGCGGGGGGAGAACCGAAATGCAAGAACCGAAATGCTTGAATTTGACGCTTTACACTTCGGGGAAGGGCTGTTATAATTTAAGCAGATACACGCAGTCGGCACTTCGGAAAGTGGGTGATTATATGCCAAATGGTCTCGAAATTACAAAAGCTGCCATTGATGATTTTAAGAAGATTCAAAAGTACATGATAATCGCAAAAAAAGAAAATGCAACTGAGACATATGCAGAATTGAAGGATGAATATCTTTCCCTGAAAGCGATTCTCCAGGTAGCCGGAGTCAATATGACGGACATCGACAAGATAAAAGAGTGAATGGCCACGGTTCAATGGCGGTCATAAAAAGGGGCTGTCGGGGAGCATAGCCATTTCCCGACACCCCTTTTTTCCGTAAATACAGCCGCATGCTCTACAGGATATGCACCGTCATGCGCTGCAGCGAATTTCCCGCGGGATGTCGCTTGCGCCAGAACCGGCAGCCCTGCTCAACCGCCCAGATTGTTCAGAAAGGCGGCGTTCTTTTTCTCCTGGTATTCCCCGCCGTAGGTGCCGTCCACCAGCCGGGCCAGCGCTGTTTCCGTGAACTCCGCCCAGCTCTCTTTCTCATGCCTTACCAAAATGGGATAGTAGAACACGGCGTTCTTTTTCGCCGCGTCCTGGTCCCCCGGCGCGTCGCCGCACATGAGCACATGATCCGGCGCATAACCTTTCTTCAAAAGCTCCCCGATGCAGAAGGCCTTTGAGCCCGCGTCCTGGGCCAGCACGATGTCTGTGTGCTCCAGAAGCCCGTACAGTTTCCACTCGTCCAGCACCGCCCCCAGGTTGGCGCTGGACACGATGGCCACGTCCGCATGCTGCTGGGCATAGGAAAGGGCTTCCTTTACGCCCTGGAAGGGAAGCTTCTCGGACTCTGGCAGGGCATTGATGGAGGCGTTCACCGCCAGGCTCCAGCTTAAGGCCTTGGGCAGGATGACGCTGTCCGGCTTTTCCGCAATGGCCCGCTTCACCGCATCGTTGGAAAGCTCGGGGCTCTCGGCGGCCCATTTCACCAGCGTGTCTAAATCGTCGATTTTCCGATAAGTGCCGTCAATCTCCTGCAAGGCCATGGACAGCCCCTTGAAGCGGTTGATGCCCCGGGTCATGGTATAGAGATTGATTTCGTTCCAGCGGGCGAGAATCGGCTCCTTCCATTCCTCCAGGCCCCACTCCGCCACCATGCAGGGGCCGAAGCACCGGATATGCTTGATGTCCATGGTGTCCATGGCGCAGCCGTCGCTGTCCACGCAGACCAGGAAGTCCTTCTTTTTTTGATAGTCGCTTAGATTGTTTGCCATATTCTCCTCCTATTTCTGTCCGGCCCTCTAGGCCTGGTTCCTTTTTGCATTGCTCTGCCCGAACTCCATCTGGCGGCTGTGATTCGTGGCGTCCCGGAAAGCTTTCGGGGTGACGCCCGCCATGCGTTTGAACAGGCGCATGAAATAGTTCAGATCCGCGATGCCGCACTGCTGGGCGATGGATTTGATCGGCAGGCTGGTGTCCAGCAGCAGATGCTGTGCATGGGCTATGCGCTGCTGGTTCACATAGTCCGTCAGGGTCACGCCCATCTCCTTTTTGAACAGAGAGGAGAGATAGCTGGGGGTCATGTTCAGCTGCCCGGCCAGCGCTTTCAGGCTCAGGTCGGCGCTTAAGTCCGTGGTGATATAGGTGACGGCTTTCTGCACTGGCAGGGAACAGCCCTTGAGGCTGTATTTCTTTACCAGCCGGCAGTACCCCAGGGCCAGCCTGTGCTGGAAGCACTTGCACTCTTCCAGGCTGGTGAGCTGCTCGATCTGCCGGACGTTCTGGTTGGAAAAGCTGTCGATATGGATGGGATGCACGCCGGCCTGCTCCGCCGCCTTGCGCAGGAGGCTGTTCAGGGTGACGGAGAGGTCCTTTCTGTCCCGGAGCGTATCGGCCAGCCTGGGAGGGATCCCTAAGTCTATCAGCCGCTTGACGCTCTCCATGGCATGTGCCTCGTTGCCGTGGCCAATGGCGCTTAAGAGGGCGTTTTCGGCTTTGTAGCGTTCTTCGATATATTGAATGCTCAGGGACGGCTGTTCCGGAATCCGCGCGATGCCTTCATAATGGTGCCGAAGATTCTCGGAATCCCCCTCGCTGTGGAAGACAACATCATAGGGTTTTCTGCTGAAGAGAAAACGGGCCAGCACAGCCATCATGCCCTCATGGTGGGAGGGCGATGGGAGCAGGGTGATATTCTGATAATAGCTGTATAGAGACTCCATGAACTGGGGGGGCAGATGAAAGGTTTCGAACAGCGCCTCAAAGCGCTCCCCGTGGAGGGGTTCGAACAGAACCGGCCCGATGATAAGATATTTACGGCATGGCGCAGCTCCTTCTCCAGGCCCGGCATGATTCCCGGCGGGCAGACTGAATATGGAGTAGCTGCACTGGAAGGAATCCATGTAATGGTACAGCGTGTTCTCTTTCAAATCCTCAAAAAAACGGTTCATTCTCCGGTGGAGATCCGTCATCCCCAGTATCCCGCTGCGCAGGCCCAAATCCAGCCAATCCCAGTCCTGGCAGGGGAGGGTGAGGCAGTGGTGGGGGATGCCGTCTGTGTCCAGGAGCTCCCGGACGAAATCAATCAGAATTTTTTCCATGAACGGTGCCCTTGGGAATCCTTTCTGTATTTGTGGCGGGTTTCTCTTTCTATATTATAGTATTGTGGGCGGAAAAGCAAATTCTTTTTGCCTTTTTGGCGGAATAGTGGAATTTCTACAAAACAAGACATCCTTGCAGGATAAAAAACGAAAAAATCCATAAAGAATCTTACCCAAAAATAAATTACCATAAAAAAATCCATAAAAAACTCAAAATTCTCACTGTTCATAAAAACAATATATCCTGTACAATAGTACATAACAAATTTTCCCGCTTTTTGAGAGGATGAAAGGAGAAAGAGATTATGTCAAGGAAACCCTTGGAAGAAAAAGGCGTACATCGCGCGAAATTGTGGGAGATCGCGTTCTATGCGCTGAACAACACCTCCACCAACGCGTACATGATGCTGGTGGGCTCTATTTCTTACTTTTTGGTAGGCATCGTGGGAGTGGGGGCCGTGTTGGCCGGCTCCATCGTCACCATCATGAGGATATGGGACGGCGTCACAGATCCTTTCGTGGGCATGGTGGTGGACAATACCAACACGAAATTCGGTAAGAACCGGCCGTTCATTGTAGTCGGCCAGGTGATTCTGTTCGGGATGACTTTCTGCATGTTCCGCTTCATCCCCCTGATTCCCACCGGTGGGCGCTTCATCGCGTTCATCCTGATCTACATGATATACATAGTGGGCTATACCTGCCAGTGCGTGGTCACCAAGTCGGCCCAGACCTGTCTGACCAACGATCCGGAGCAGAGGCCTATCTTTTCTATGTTCGACTCTGTGTACAATATCCTGCTGATGAGCCTGTTCTGGCCGGTATTCCTCTCCAGCACCCTGCTGCCGAAGTTTACGCTGACCAGCGCTACGGCCGCAGACAAGATCGCGATGCTTTTGGAGAAGAACCCCAACCTTGCCAACGTGATTACGGAGGCGGAAGGTGTCCAGACCCTGTCCGGCTTCTACAATCCGGAGCTGTGGTGCTTCGCGCAGCTGGTGATAGGCGCTATTGCCGCCGTGTTCGCTGTCTGTGCCATTCTCGGCCTGTCCCGCAAGGATAATGTAAAGTACTTTGGCACCGGCAAGGCGGAGAAGATTTCCTTCCGCGACTATGCGGATGTGCTGGCCCATAACCGCGGCATCCAGATGCTGGTGGTGGCGGCTTCCTCCGATAAGCTGGCCATGAGCTGTACCTCCAACTCGGCGGTGACCATGGCCCTGTACGGCATTATCTTCGGCAATTTCGCCCTGAATGGATCCGTGTCGGCGATTACGTCCATCCCCATTGCTCTGATCGGCATCTTCGGCATCGGCAAGATTGCCCGCAAGATGGGGCAGAAGAAATGTCTGGTGGTAGGTACCTACGGCGCGCTGGCTACGGCAGTGGTGTTGGGAATCCTGATCTGCTTCGCCAATGGCGCTGGCGCGGCATGGCCTACTTTCTCCCTGACCAAGCTGGAGACCTACGGCAACCTGTTCAAGGGGGCGAACTGGAGCCTGTTCGGCGTGGCGTATATTCTGGTATACATTTTGATGAAGGGATTCTCATCCCTGTCCGGCAATATCGTCATCCCCATGACGGCGGACTGTGCCGACTATGAGGTATATCGTTCCGGCCGTTACGTTCCCGGTCTGATGGGTACGCTGTTCTCCTTTGTGGACAAGCTGATTTCCTCCCTGGCGGCTACCATCGTGGCTGCAATCTATGCGGTAATCGGCTATACCAGCACCCTGCCTACCCAGGAGGATCCCTACACCACGGGAGTGCTGATTTGTACCATCGTCTGTTTCCTGGGCATGCCCGCCATCGGCTGGATCCTGAACGTGGTGGCCATGAAGTTCTACCCGCTGACCAAGGAAAAGATGGCCGAGATTCAGGAGGAAGTGGCCCGTATCAAGGCTAAGGCACAGAAAAGCGCGTAAACAGGCTGCGGGCGGAGCTGTGAACGGGAGAAGATGACAGTGCATCTTCGGGGAAATCGACCTCGCAGGTATTGTGCCTGCGGGGTTTCCCGTTAATGTCCATAGATCTGCCATACAGTGTGGCCTTGCCAGGGCTTATGCGCAGGCAGGATTGGACTGCAGGGCAGATGCTGTTGGGAAGGAGCCGGGAGAAGCGCCTCTGTGGGAACCGGTGCCCGGAGGATGGCGGCGGAACGGAGTGGGAAAGGATATGGCAAAAGGGAAATATAAGAGGAAGAATGAGGCCGCCGGGAAAGCGGAAGGCACGGCGCCGGTAATGGCCAAGGAGGATATGGTGGACGATAGGCAGACCCTGGCGGATCTGGACTATGAGCTGCAGGCGGCCCAGCGGGCGGCAGGGATGCGGGAGAACACCTACGGGGTCTGGGGGCCTATCTGGAAGCTCATGACCTGGTATGACAGCAGGAGGATACCCCACACCTTTAAGCGCAGGACCTACCTGTGGCTGATGCTGTTCACCGGGTGGTTCGGCGGGCACCGCTGGTACCAGGGCAGGCGCATCCTGGCATTGTGCGAGACCCTGTTCTTCTGGACAGGGATTCCGCTGATTCTGCTGGTGACGGATTTTATGGAGGTATTTCCCATAAAAGCGGACGAAAAGGGATATATTACAATGAAATAGGATTAACATTTGGAAAGGCGGAGCGATCATTATGGCGAAGAAAGCCTCTGACAACATAAAAACATATAAAAATCCGGGCGGGCCGGACATCGGTACGGTCTCCAGGGCTGTGATTGAAAAAGACGGACTCATCTTCAAGGACATCGACGGAAGCGGTGAAGTGACGGCGGTGAACGACTGGAGGCTTGCGCCTGAGGAGCGGGCGGCGGCCTATGTGAAGACCCTGACCGTGAAGGAGAAGATAGCCCAGCTTTTCATTTCGGACTGGCGCATGGGAAAATATCCCAAGGCCAGCCCCATGAGCCCGAAGAACGAGAATATAATATTTGATGAGTCGGGCATACTGGATGACGGGGAGATTCGCAATAAGACCATTTTCGGGGAACAGTATCTGCCCGGCACAACCAAGCTGATTAAGGAGTGGTTCAACAGGCATCTGATTCTGCGGGCCAACCCCAAGCCGGAGGATCTGGCGGACTGGCTGAACCAGATGCATGCGGTGGCTGAGGAATGCGGGCATTTCGTGCCGGTGCAGGTCATGTCCAATTCCCGGAACGAGAACGGGGAGGTGGTCTATGGCATGAACGATGCGTCGGGGGTGTTCGCTACCTGGCCGGGCACGCTGGGAATCGCAGCGGCGGTGAAGGGCACCGGGGACTTAAGTGTAGTGGACGAGTTCGCGGACTGCATCCGCAGGGAATGGTATGCCACGGGCCTGCGGAAGGGGTATATGTACATGGCGGACTGTGTGACGGATCCCCGCTGGCAGCGCACCTTTGGCACGTTCGGGGAGGATCCGGCGCTGATCGCGGAGATTTTCTCCCATTTGATTCCCGGCATCCAGGGAAGTGAGGAGGGGGTCGCCAAAGAGGGAGTCTCCGTGACGGTGAAGCACTTCCCCGGGGGAGGCGCAAGGGAGAACGGCTTCGATCCCCATTACGCGGCGGGGCAGTGGAATGTGTACGCCACGCCGGGAAGTCTGGAGAAGTACCATCTGCCGCCGTTTATTCCGGCGGTGAAGTACCATGCTGCGTCCATCATGCCCTATTATTCCAAGCCGGCGGCGGACAAGAGCGCTGTCCAGAGGGATGCCTCGGGGAAAGAGATTCGCCTGGATTCTTACGGATTTGCGTACAATAAGGTGTTCATAAACGATATCCTGAGAGGTCGGATGGGCTTTCAGGGATATATCAATTCGGATACGGGCATCATCCACAATATGAGCTGGGGCGTGGAGATGCTGGATGTGCCGGAGAGGATCGGTTTCGCGGTGACCCAGTCCGGGGTGGACATAATCAGCGGCCTGTTCGACAATGAGGCGGGGATGGAGGCCTATGAGCGTGCTTCCAACGGCTATTATGATACCCATGTGCTTCCGGAGGGCATCCGGAAGGAGGACGTGGTCCTCACGGACGAGAGCCTGGACAGGGCAGTGGCCCGGACGCTGACGGAGCTGTTCGCCCAGGGGATGTTCGAGCAGCCCTATGCGGATCCTCAGGAGGCGGTCCGTGTGGTGAACTGTCAGGCTGACTGGGACAAGGCTGCCAGGGTGCACCGCCAGAGCGTGGTGCTGTTGAAAAATGAGGATGTGCTGCCCCTAACGGCGGAGAAGCTTTCCGGGAAGAGGGTGTATGCGGAGGCGTTCCACAAGAGCGCGGAGGCCGGAACGGCGGCTACAAAGGCTCTGCGGGAGATGCTGGCCGGCATGGAAACGGGCCTGGAGCTGACGGAGGATCCGGCCCGGGCGGATTATGGTATCCTGATGATAAGCCCCTCCTCCGGGGAGTATTTCAATGCCACGCCGGGGTATCTGGAGCTGGACATCTGCGAGGACAAGGAGGTCTGCAACGTGACGCCGGAGGGCAGGCCTACATCCGAGACCCACAGGGAGACCACGCTTTCCGGGGCGAACCGCATTCCGGGCATCGCGGCGGCTGTCCACGGGAACGGCGGGAAGGTGATAGCCAATATCAATATTCCCCTGGCCTGGGAAGTGGGCAATGTAGAGAGGTATGTGGACGCTTTGACCGTGGGCTTCGACACGTACCCGTCCGCCACGCTGGATGTGATGCTCGGGCGGTTCGCACCGGTGGGGAAACTGCCCATCACTTTGCCCAGAGGAGACGAGGTGCTGGCGGTGAATGCAGAGGGTGTCTGTATCAGCCCCAATGATGTGCCCGGGTATGACAAGGATCGGTATATGCCGGATGAGATGAAGGATGAGAACGGCAAGGCTTATGCCTATCGGGACAGCGCCGGGAATTACTACGAGCTGGGATTTGGGCTGAGGTACTGTTAAGGCAGGCAGGACACGGATTCAGTTGTCCCGCCTTAATATAGAACAATAATTCAGGAGGTGTGTTATGCGGAAAGTAATCAATTTGAATCAGGGATGGCGGTTCATCCGGGAGGATGCGGGCCTGCCGGAGACATTGCCCCTGCAGTGGCCGGTAGTGGATCTCCCCCATACCTGGAACGCGGTGGACGGGCATGACGGAAACGGGGAGTACTACCGGGGCAGGTGCTGGTATGCCAAATCTTTCGAGACCCCCAGGCAGCCTCTGGGCGGCGGCAGGGTCTATGTGGAGATTCTGGCGGCAGGGCAGCAGGCATCCGTGTATGTGAACGGCAAGGAAGTCACCTACCATGAGGGAGGCTATTCCGCATTCCGGGCGGATGTGACGGAGCTGTGCAAGGAGGACGGGGAAAATCTTCTGGTGGTGGCCTGCAGCAACGAGAGCAAGGACAGCGTCTATCCCCAGGCGGCGGACTTTACCTTTTACGGGGGTCTGTACAGGGGAGTGAACCTGATCAGCGTGCCGGGGACGCATTTCGACCTAGACTACTACGGAGGCCCCGGGCTGCAGGTGACGCCAAAGCCTTGCGAGGGCGGCGGAGCTACCTTTGAGATGGTATCCTGGGTTACAGACGGGGACGAGAACTTCACGGTGATGTATTCCGTCCAGGACGAGGACGGGAACGAGGTGGCCTCTGCGGTGCGTCCTGCGGACCAGACCAAAGTGACGGTCTATGTGCCGGAAGCGGAGGAGTGGAACATCGACGATCCCTGCCTGTACACGGTGACGGCCAGCCTCCTGCGGCGCAATGAGATTTATGACGAGGTGACGGTGCGGGCCGGGGTGAGGAACTTCTCCTGCGACCCGGAGAAAGGCTTCTGCATCAATGGCAAATGGACGCCTCTGCGCGGCGTGAGCCGCCATCAGGACAGGCTCTACAAGGGCAATGCCCTGACCAGGGAGGAGCATTACGAGGATGCCTGGATGATCAAGGAGCTGGGGGCCAATACGATTCGCCTGGCCCATTATCAGCACTCCCAGGATTTCTATGATGCCTGTGACGATTTGGGCTTTGTCGTGTGGGCCGAGATTCCCTTTATCACTGTCATGAATCCGGATCCGGCTGCCCATCAGAACTGCATCAGCCAGATGAAGGAGCTGATCATCCAGAATTACAACCATCCGTCCATCTGCTTCTGGGGCGTGTCCAATGAGATTCTCATCGGCGGCATCTCGGAACAGCTGGTGGAGAACCACAAGGAGCTGAACGCGCTGTGCAAGGAGCTTGACCCTACCCGGCTGACCACCATTGCCCATGTAAGCATGACCCCCATCGACGGCCCCATGCACGGCATTACGGATGTAGAGAGCTATAACCATTATTTCGGCTGGTACGGCGGGAAGATGGAGGACAACGGGCCATGGCTGGACAACTTCCACAAGGTGCACCCGGAGATCTGTCTGGGCGTGTCCGAGTACGGCTGTGAGGGCATATTGACCTATCATGGGCCCGCTCCGGCCTGCAAGGACTACAGCGAAGACTATCAGGCCCTGTACCATGAGCATATGGCGAAGGTGCTGGAGGAGCGCCCCTGGATTTGGTCCAGCCATGTGTGGAATATGTTCGACTTCGGCTGTGCGTTCCGGGATGAGGGCGGCGTGGCCGGCAGGAACAACAAGGGCCTGGTGACCATAGACCGGAAGACAAAGAAGGACAGCTACTATATCTATCAGGCATATTGGACAGAGGAGCCTATGCTGCATCTGTGCGGCAGACGCTATGCCCAGCGGGCGGGGGAGACCACCCGGATCAAGGTCTATTCCAACCAGCCCAAGGTGACGCTGTACCTGAACGGGGATGCGGTGGAGGTGCAGACGGGCAGCAAGGTGTTCACGTTTACCGTGGCGCTGAAGGAGGGCTTCAATATGGTCACCGCCGTGGCGGGCGATTTGAAGGACAGCATGACGCTGGAGAAGGTGGAGAAGGAGCCGGCGGTCTACTCGCTGCCCGAGGATAAAGAAAAGGCGGAGGGCGTGGCCAACTGGTTCAAGCTGGCGGGAGACCTGGATTTGAAGGCTCCTATGGAATTCCCGGAAGGGAAGTACAGCATTCGTGATACCCTGGGGGATATCGCGGAATGTCCGGAGGCCATGGCCATGGTGTCCCAGGCGATAAAGCTGGCCACAGGCAGAAGAGTGGGGCCGGGAGAGGGCATGTGGATCATGATGAAGGTATCCACACCGGAGAAGCTGTGCAAGCTGGGCGGTGCGGAGATACCCGAGGGATTCCTGGAGAGCCTGAATGCGAAGCTGATTAAGTTTGACAAAGTACAGAAATCCTGACCACAGGCAATCGCGATTCCGGCAGGCAAAGCAAGGCCAGATGATGGGGCCGGAATGACAGAACAGGGAGTGGGAATGACGGCGGCAGCTCTGAAAAGCTGCCGCCCTATGAAAGACGGAAAGCGAGGTAGAAGAGTATGGTTGATATGAAAGCGAATCCCTTTTATCTGTCCGACGAGGACTGTAAATGGGTGGAGGATACCATTGCGGGCATGAGCCTGGATGAGAAGATCGGGCAGCTGTTCTTCAACATGGGCTCCAGCAGGGACGAGGAGTACCTGAAGATGACGGTGGACAAGTACCACATCGGCGGCATACGTTATAATCCTGCCACGGCCGCAGAGGTCCATGAGCAGAACCGCATCCTCCAGGAGAACAGCAGGATTCCCCTGATCATCGCCTGCAACACGGAGAACGGCGGGGACGGGGCCTGCGTGGACGGCACCACCATCGGCAGCCAGACCAAGATAGGAGCTACCCGCAACGTGCAGTATGCCTATAATCTGGGCTATATGTCCAATAAGGAGGCCGCGGCGATCGGCTGCAATCTCTCATTTGCACCGGTGAGCGATATCCTCTATAACTGGGAGAATCCGGTGATCGGGCTGCGGACTTACGGAAACGATGTGGACAGGGTGGCGGAGATGACCAAGGCCTATATGGACGGCGCCCATGCCAATCCGGGCTTTTGCTGCGCGGCCAAGCATTTCCCTGGGGACGGGCTGGATTTCCGCGACCAACATGTGGCCAACAGCGTGAATGACTACAGCTGTGAGCAGTGGGACGCCACTTTTGGCAAGGTGTACCAGAACCTTATCGACAACGGTCTGGAGGCCATCATGGCGGGGCATATCATGCAGCCTGCTTATACGAGGCATTTCAATCCGGAGATTGCGGATGATGATATCATGCCCGCGACTCTTTCACCGGAGCTGATAAACGGACTGCTGCGGGGGAAGCTGGGCTTCAACGGCATGGTGCTGACGGACGCTTCCCACATGGTGGGGCTGACCTGCCGCATGAAGCGCAGGGATCTGATGCCCGCCGCTATTGCCGCCGGTATCGATATGTTCCTGTTCTTCAATGACATGGATGAGGACTTTGAGGCCATGAAGCAGGGGTATCTGGATGGCAGGATCACGGAGGAGCGGCTGAGCGATGCCTTGCACCGAATCCTGGCTCTGAAGGCCCATATGGGACTGCACAGGAAGGCGAAGACGGAGCTGGTGCCGCCTAAGGCGCAGGCAGAGGAGATTGTGGGGTGCGCGGAGCATACGGCTATGCAGCGGGAGATTTCTGACAGGGCTGTCACTTTGGTGAAGTATAAGGACAAGGATGTGCTGCCTCTGACGCCTGAGAGGTATAAGAGGATTATGATTGTCTATGTGAAGGGGCTGGAGGCGCCGGGGTTGGGTGCTTTGATGAATAAGAATAAGGTGTCTCCTGCGGAGAAGCTGAAAGGCAGGCTGGAGGCAAAGGGCTTTGAGGTATTTATCTATGAAAGCCCTATCCAGAAGCTGTTGAAGGAGGCACAGGAGGGCGGGAAGCCGAATATCAATCTGTATTTTGCCGGAAAGGATACTATCAGGGATTTCGTGGCGAAGCAGGATCTGATTATTACTATGGTGGACATCGCTGGTGGGTTCCAGCCGGTGGCGCGGCCTGCTTTCGGCATGACTAAGGGGGGCGGGGAGATTCCCTGGTATGTGCATGAGCTTCCGGTGATTGTCATTGGGACGAAGCAGCCTTTTGTGCTGGCGGATATTCCGCAGGCGCGGACTTATATCAATACTTATGATAGTTTGGACAGTACTTTTGACGCGCTGGTGGAGAAGCTGATGGCGGGAGCGGAGGCTTTCGTGGGATGTGACCCGGTGGACTCTTACTGTGGGGTTTGGGATACTAGGCTGTAAAAGATTTAGCCCGGCTGTAAAAGATTTAGCCCGGCTGTAAGGGTTGGCTGGTGAAGGTTTGGGGGGCGTGGTGGGACGTCGGATGGGGCGGTGAGCCTTTGTTCGGCAGGAGCAACGCT
>CAMQOJ010000015.1 GCA_947003375.1 uncultured Lachnospiraceae bacterium | reverse complement strand
GAGATCCTCATCTGTCTCGTGGGCTCGGAGATGTGTATAAGAGACAGGCTGTACGACGGAAATCGTGGTCTCAGAGACATGATCTGCAGCACATCTCTGGATAGCTGACACCACATATTCCCTCGCCTTCTTGTCTGCTTCCTCTTTGGCCCGACTCTCCATTTCCTTGATTATCACGGCCGATTCATGCTTCACTTCATCTTCAACAATTTTCAATAAGTAGTCTTTTGCCTGTTCAGAGGTCAATCCGGAAATTCGTTCCAGTTCCTGCACTCGCTGCTCGTTCAGTTTGGAGACCTCGACCTTAATCTTGTTCAGGTTCTCTTCCTTGGCAGCCAGGCTTGTCTCTCGCCGCTCCAGGGATTCGGTCTTCTTGTCGATGTTCTCTTCCTTCTGCTGAATCCTCCGCTCCGAGCGCTGTACCTCCGCCCGGCGTTCCTTGATTTCCTTGTCCAATTCGTTCTTGGTCCGAATGGACTCTTCCTTCACCTCAAGCAGCGCCTCGCGCTTCTTGGATTCCGCATCCTTGAGAGCTTCATCGATAATCTCCCTCGCTTTGTCCTGCGCATTGCCGATGGTGGCTTCCGTGGTCTTCTTGTGGTAATTGGAGACTACGAACGCCGTCACCACTGCGGTCACTGCTGCAGAGACAACGATACTGATTATAATCTCAAGCATTACAGGAGCACCTCCTATTCCGTTTTCATTGTACATTTCACTGCGCGGCCGCTTCCCGGCCCCGTAGCTTTAGAATGTATGTACAACATTCTAACAAGCAATTTACAACAAATTCAATTCTAACCGCAAATCGGTCTAATGTCAAGCATAAGTCTACGTATTTTATAAAACATCCTCATAAAATCCGGAAGCATTCTTGTAGCATTTGCACAAACCCGCGGCAATACTGGATTTTCCGGAATCTGCGCAAAAAAGGCGGATTCGCAGGCCCTGGCATCCGCGAATCCGCCTCTTCAGTCATACGGCTCCTCTGACCGCAGGGCCCTCCTCACCTGTTCGGGGGCAAAGCCCTTCCGCATCAGGTATCCGTACATCCTCTGGCGCTCCTTCGGCAGGGCCTCCTCCGGATCGAAGCCCTTTTTCGCCAGAAGAGCCTGTATCATGGCCTGCTCGTCCTGGCTTCCGCCCTCTGCCTCGAAACCGGCCCAGGCCCTCTCCAGCGTGTCCCTGTCGATCCCTCTGCCCAGCAGGTCGTTCTCTATCCGCCTGCGGCTCCTGTCCTGTATATGGCATCGGATGAAATTCTCGGCGTAGCGCAGGTCATCCGTATAGCGGAAGCCCTGCACATAGTCCAGGGCCTCCTCTATGATCTCCTGCGGATAGCCTCCCTCCTTAAGCTTATCCCGAAGCTGCTTTACCGTGTAGTCCCGGTTCTTTAACAGGTTCATGGCCCGCAGCTTCGCCCGCTTTGGCAGAATCTCCTCTCTGATGGCCCGCAGCGCCTCCTCCTCGATTTCCTCGCCCTGGCGGATGCGGAGCCTGCGCAGCTCGCCCCTGTATAAGACGAAGGTAAGCTCCTCGTCCGTGGATATCTTCATCCGGGATCTGGAGACCTCCGCAATCTCTGTCACTCTCATAACCGCTCCTGCATGGGGGCCGCTTTACAGGGCCCCGGACTGTCTGTCTTCCGCGGAGGGCTCCTTCTCCGTGGAAGGCTCCATCTCCATGTCGCCGTCCGCGGCCTTCGCCTCCGCCTTGGCGGCGGCAGACCGGCTGTTGGCACGGCCGCCACGGCCCTTAGCCTCTGTCTTTGCCGTATCCTTGCCCGCTGCTTCCTTCCCCGGCGCATCCGCCTCCGCGGCCTCACCGCCGCCGAAGCCGTAGTGGGCCCGCACCTTGTCCTCGATGGCCTTGCAGACTTCCGGATTGTCCCGCAGATACTGCTTCGCGTTCTCCCGGCCCTGGCCTATCTTATTCCCGTCGTAAGCGTACCAGGCCCCTGACTTCACCACGATGTTCAGGTTCGCCGCCAGATCCAGGATGTCCCCCTCCTTGGAGATGCCCTTGCCGAACATGATGTCGAACTCCGCTTCCTTGAAGGGAGGGGCTACCTTGTTCTTCACCACCTTGACCCGGGTGTGGTTGCCTATCACCTCGCCGCCCTGCTTCAGGGCCTCCACGCGCCGCACGTCCAGGCGGACGGAGGCGTAGAACTTCAGGGCACGGCCGCCGGTGGTGGTCTCCGGGTTGCCGAACATGACGCCTATCTTCTCCCTCAGCTGGTTGATGAATATCACCGAGCAGTTGGACTTGCTGATGACGGAGGTAAGCTTGCGCAGCGCCTGGGACATGAGCCTGGCCTGCAGGCCCACATGGCTCTCGCCCATGTCGCCGTCTATCTCGGACTTGGGCACCAGCGCCGCCACGGAGTCCACCACTACGATGTCGATGGCTCCGGAGCGCACCATGGTCTCCGCGATCTCCAGCGCCTGCTCCCCGTTATCGGGCTGGGAGATATAGAGGTTGTCGATGTCCACGCCGATATTCTTGGCATATACGGGATCCAGCGCGTGCTCCGCGTCGATGAAGCCCGCGATGCCGCCCATCTTCTGTACCTCGGCGATCATATGCAGGGTCACCGTGGTCTTACCGCTGGATTCCGGTCCGTATATCTCTACGATCCTCCCCTTGGGGATCCCCCCCAGCCCAAGGGCTATGTCAAGGCTTAAGGAGCCTGTGGGGACGGTCTCCACGTTCATCCGGGAGGAGGGGTCGCCCAGCTTCATCACCGCGCCCTTGCCGAACTGCTTCTCAATCTGGCCGATGGCCGCATCCAATGCTTTTAATTTCTCTTCTCTTTCCATCTGGAATCTCCTTTTTCTACAAGAACAAATGTTCTATATCCTTAGGATAAAGCATTCGTCCGCATTTGTCAACTATATTCTACCTTATTTTAAGTACCTTAAAACTCCCTCAAAGGCATCCCACCCTCCTGTCCGGAAATTCTCTCTGAAATATATGGCGAAGCCGCCGGAATCCAAGAATGATACTGACATACGAAACATCAGAGGTATTGATTCAGACAGATATATCTTACCACAGACAGCCCCGGGTGGCAACCGGAAAATGCCCCAAATCCAAAAAAGACGGAAAAACAGAAAGAAAAAAGGAGTCAGGACTCCTTTTTTCCGAATGTCACCTTGCTGAAATATTCCAGCACACAGCTGCGGGTCAGGGTCAGCGCCGCGGACACCGCGGATTCCCTTATCTTGTCCCGGTTGCCGGAGAACTGGCATTTCTTTACGGTAATCTTTCCCTTCACGTAGCAGGCGATGTACACCAGGCCCACGGGCTTCTCCGGCGTGCCGCCGTCCGGCCCCGCTATCCCAGTGACGGCTACCGCCACATCCGCCTTGCTCTCCAGGGCCGCGCCTTTTGCCATCTCCTCCGCGGTCTTCTCGCTGACCGCGCCTGCTTTCCGCAGGGTGCCCTTCTTCACCCCCAGGAAGCGCCTCTTGGCCTTGTTGGAATAGGTGACCATGCCGAACTTGTATACCTCCGAGATGCCCGGGACGTTCACCAGCCTGGCGGAGAGCAGCCCGCCCGTGCAGGACTCGGCGCAGGTGATGGTCAGGGCGTTGGCCAGCAGAAGGTCCGCCACGGACTTCTCCAGGGTCACAGCCTCCTCGGTGGTGTACACATGGTTGCCGAACCTGGCCTTCAGTTCCTTTACCACGGGTTTGATCAGCTTTGCTGCGCTTTTCTTGTCCTCGCCGCTGGCGGTGACGCGGATATGTACCTCCCCGGTCTTGGCGTAGGTGGCGATGGTGGGATTGGTCTGGCTGTCGATCAGGTCCTTCACCATGGTCTCCGCCTTGCTCTCCCCCACGCCGCAGATCTTCACCGTGGTGGAGCTGAGGGCCTGGGAGTTCAGGGCGGCCAGGTAAGGGGCCGCGCTCTCCTCGAACATGGGGTACAGCTCGTTCGGCGGGCCGGGGAGCAGGATCACCCTGGCGCTCTCCGTCTCTATGATTGCGCCCGGCGCGGTGCCGTTGTGGTTCTCCATGACGATGGCCCCCTGGGGCAGCATGGCCTGCTTCCAGTTGTTCTCCGTGGGCTCCGTCCCCCTGTCCGCGAAGAACCTCTCTATGGCCTTCTTGCTGGGCTCATGCAGGTACAGGGGCCTGCCGCAGACCTTCGCCGCCGTCTCCTTGGTGAGGTCGTCCTCCGTAGGCCCCAGGCCTCCGGACAGGATGACGATGTCGGAGCGCCCTATGGCCGTCTCCAGCGCCTGTGAAAGCCTCTCCTCATTGTCCCCCACCACTGTCTGGAAATAGCAGGAAAGCCCTAAACCGGCGCATTTCTCCGCCAGATAAGCCGCATTGGTGTTCACGATGTTTCCCAGCAGAATCTCCGTCCCCACGCATATCAGTTCAACCTTCATCATAATCCTCTCCTCCGCGCCGCACTCCGGGCCGCGCTACTTCGTCTCCCGCATCACTTCCCTGTTCTTCATCAGATAATCCGCCAAAGACACCACGGTCAGTATCAGCGCCGCCCACATGACGATGTCCGTCACCAGCCGCAGCTCCTCCAAATCCGCGATCATCAGGCACACCATCACCATCTGGAAGGTGGTCTTGAACTTCCCCCAGTAGCTGGCCGCTATGACTACGCCCTTGTCTGCCGCCACCAGGCGGAAGCCGCTGATGATGAACTCCCTGCTGATGATGACGATCACGATCCAGGCGGGGATACGCCCCAGCTCCACCAACGCGATCATGGCGGCGCTGACCAGCAGCTTGTCCGCCAGGGGATCCATGAACTTGCCGAAATTGGTCACCAACCCGTACTTACGGGCAATCTTGCCGTCAATCAAATCCGTCAGGCTGGCGATGATGAAGATAGCCAACGCGATATAGTCCACGTATTCCAGGATGCCGCCGAACAGCGCCCGGTACCAGCCCCAGCCGCCGCTCTCCCCCAGCAGGAGCAAGACAAAAGGCAGAATCAGAAATACACGGAATATCGTCAATTTATTTGGTAGATTCATCTTCATGACTATACCTCCCCGCGCGCTTCCACGCATATACCAATCAAATCATACTCGTTGAAATCCGTGACCCGCGCCCTGACGAAATCGCCGCTCATCAGCTCCCTGTCCGTGTGCAGGAACAGGTATCCGTCCACATCCGGCGCATCCCGGTATGTCCGCGTCACGTACACGTCCTCGTCCGTCATCCTGCCCTCTACCACTACCTCCATTTCCTGCCCGATCATCCCTTCGGCCTTCTCGAAGGCAATGGCCTGCTGCAGTTCCATCAGCTCGTCCCGCCTGGCCTCCTTCACCTGGTCCTCAATCTGATCCGGCATGGCCGCGGCGGCAGTCCCCTCCTCCTGGGAATAGGCGAACACGCCAAGCCTGTCGAACTCCATCTCATTGACGAAGCGGTAGAGCTCCTCGAAGTCCTCCTGGGTCTCTCCCGGAAAGCCGCTGATCAATGTGGTCCGCAGGCAGATGTCCGGAATCCGCTCCCGCAGCATCCCGATCTGGCGGCGCAGATGCTCCTGATCCGTCCTCCTGCCCATGCGCCGCAGGACTTCATCCGAGGCGTGCTGGATGGGAATGTCCAGATAGCGGCATATCTTCGGCTCCGCGGCCATCACGTCAATCAATTCCTCCGTAATCTCCTCCGGATAGCAATACAGGACGCGGATCCAGTGGAGTTCCGGAATGGCCGCAAGGCGCTTAAGCAGCCCGGGGAGGCTCTTTCTTCCATATAAATCCACACCGTAGAGGGTGGTCTCCTGGGCCACCAGTATCAGCTCTCTCACGCCGCCCTCCGCCAGCCTGCGGGCCTGCTCCTCCAGCGCCTCCATGGGAATGCTGCGGTACCTCCCCCGTACCCTGGGGATGACACAGTAGGTGCAGCGCTTGTCGCAGCCCTCCGCAATCTTCAGATAGGCATAATGGCCCCCTGTGGTCACGATTCTGTCCATACAGGCGGCAGGAGGCCCGTCAAGGGCCCGATAGTGATTCTGCCCTCTGCCTGAGAGCGCTTCCTCCACCGCATCCGCTATCTCCTCTATGGCCGAGGTGCCCACCAGCGCGTCCACCTCCGGAATCTCCCTCTGAATCTCCTCCCGGTAACGCTGGGCCAGGCAGCCGGTGGCAATCAGCGCCTTAATCCTTCCTTCTTTGCGAAGCTGCGCCATCTCCAACAGCGTCCCGATGCTCTCCTCCTTGGCGTCCCCGATGAAGCAGCAGGTATTGACTATGCATATGTCCGCCTTCTCTTCATCGTCCGTGAAGCCGAAGCCTCTTTTCTGCAAGATGCCAAGCATCATCTCCGTGTCGGCCAGATTCTTGTCACAGCCCAGCGAAACGAACAAAATATCCATGGAATGCTCCTCTCCACGGCTCAGCAGCCAGTGCGAAAATAGCTGGCAAACCACCAGCTACCCTTGTCTCATTCGCCGCCTAATATCTTTATCTTGCCCTGGTTGAGCTCCTCTACGGCCACGGACAGCGGCTTCTTGTCCTTGCTGTCCACCATGGCCTCCTCGCCGCCGATCAGCTGCCTGGCCCTCTTTGAGGTGGCCATGACGATGGAATAGCGGCTGCTCACCACAGGGGCCTCGCCCTGCTCTACCTCTTTGTTCACTACCTTCATCAGATCTGAATAGGATGGATGTAACATTATTCTTGCGCTCCTTTCACGAAACTGTGCAATTCCTCTCTGATTCCTCTTACAAATTCTTCCCTTCTCACCGGAGCCCTGCGGGCCGCGGCCACCAGATGGTGGACCTCCTCCGCGCTCTCCTCCAGCTTGTCGTTGACCACCAGGTAATCGTAGAGCTCCACGCCCTCCGATTCCTCCGCGGCTCTGGCCAGGCGGCTGGCGATGACCTCCTGGCTCTCCGTGCCCCTGCCCTCCAGCCTGCGCTTCAGCTCCTCCGCATTGGGAGGCGTGACGAAAATCAGCAGGCTCTCCGGAAACTTCTCCTTTATCTTCAGGGCTCCCTGTATCTCTATCTCCAGTATGACGTTCTTGCCCTCCGCCAGCTTCTCCTCCACATAGGCCCTGGGAGTACCGTAGTAGTTGCCGCAGTAGGAGGCGTATTCCACCAGTCCGTCCCGCCCTATGGTCTCCTCGAAATGTGCCCTGTCCGTGAAGAAATACTCCACCCCGTCCCGCTCCCCGGGCCTGGGCGCACGGGTGGTCATGGAGACGGACAGCACATAGTCCTGGCTGTGCCTGCGAAGCAGTTCCCTTACCAGTGTACCCTTTCCCGCTCCGGAAAAACCGGATATGACAATCAAAATTCCCTTATTATCTTTCATCGGTTCCCTCCACGCCGCCGTCCTCCTGCATCTGTGCGCTGCCCTGCACCCGTCCCGCAATGGTCTCCGGCAATAGCGCCGACAGCACCACCTGACTGTTCTCCATGACCAGCACGGACTTGGTCTTGCGCCCCTGGGTGGCATCTATGGCGGTGCCTTTCTCCCTGGCGCCCTGCACCATCCTTTTCACGGGCGCGGAATCGGGGCTGACGATGGCGATGATTTTAGAGGAGTTCACAATATTTCCGAATCCAATATGAATCAGCATGCCCTACCCCTACTCTATGTTCTGAATCTGCTCCCGCACCTTTTCAATCTCTGTCTTGAGCTCGATGGCACAGTTGGAAATCTCCAGGTCGCTGGACTTGGACAGGATGGTATTGGCCTCCCGGTTCATCTCCTGGGCGATGAAGTCCAGCTTGCGCCCGATGGAGCCTCCCTCCAGCAAGGTCTTTTTCGTAGTCTCGATATGGCTGTAGAGACGCACAATCTCCTCATCCACGCATACCTTGTCCGCGAAGACCGTCACCTCCGTCAAGAGCCTCCCCTCGTCCACAGTGGTGTCCGCCAGAAGCTCCCTGACCCTCTCCTCCAGCTTGCGGCGGTACTGCGCCACGATCTCGGGGGAGCGCTCCGAAATGAAGTCCACTCTCTCCCGCATGCCGTCCAGCTTCTCTATGAGGTCGTCCTTCAGGTGCTCTCCCTCGGCCAGGCGGGTGTCCACGAACATACGGGCAGCGCCGATGAGGGCCCCTCGCAGCTCCTTCCACAGCTCCTCCTGATCCACCCCCGCCTCTTCCATGGTGAAGATCTCAGGGAATCTGGACAGGGCGGACACACGGATGTCGTTCTCCAGCCCGAACTCCTCCCCCATCTGGCGAAGATATCTCAAGTATTCCGCCGCCAGCTCCCTGTGGTAGCATAGCACCGATGTCTTCTCGGAATAGTCCTCATAAGAGACAAAGACGTCCACCTTGCCCCGGGAGATATAGCTCTTCAGTTCGCTGCGTATGGATGATTCGAAGAAATTGAGTGCTTTCGGCAGCTTGATACCGACATCCAGATAGCGGTGGTTCACCGATTTTATCTCCACCGTGAATTTCCTGTCGTTCTCGGCAACCTCACATCTGCCGAAACCGGTCATGCTCTTGATCATAGACGCTCCTGTCCGGGAATAGATCCCTCTTGCCGCATACTTCAATTTATTATAGAATAAGTTGGGGAAAGCGTCAAGGGGCATCTTGCAAACCCTACGGGATTATGCGATAATGGACTCATTGGAAAACTTACGAAGGAGCCAATGCCATGTATACGATCAAATCCCAAAAAGACAATGTGCTTTTGTCAATCACGGTTCTCGTGCTCCTGCTGTCGGCGGCCAGGCTTGTGGCAGCGTTCTATCTGATGGCGGAGATGGAGTCGCTTGGCAGCGCGGTAGGGCTCGTAGCTCTCTATGGCATCGTTCTGCTGGGCAGTATCTTTCTGCTGATCCGGCTCATACGGACGCGCAGGCACAAGCTCGCCCTCCATGCAAATTACTGCGTCTATGCGCCTCTCTTCGGCGCACCAAGGAACCTGTCCTACAGCGACCTGGACAGGCTGGACATGGGCGGGAGAATCTATATCCTCTACGCAAACGACGGAAAGAAACTTGTGACATTCGATGATTTCCACATGGAGAATGCCCACGAAATCATCTCATTCCTGAAGCAGAAGGGCATCAGGACACAGATTTAAGGACGGAGGGACCCAGAATGGCCTTTGACGGCGTGACCATAGCAAATGTGGTATCGGAACTGAAAAGAGAGCTCATGGGCGGGCGGCTCTATAAAATCGCCCAGCCCGAGCCGGACGAGCTGCTGCTCACTGTCAAGCAGCCGGACGGTACAAAGAAACTGCTGATTTCCGCCCAGGCTTCCCTGCCCCTGCTCTACCTGACGAGCACAGGCAAGCCCAGCCCCATGACGGCGCCGGGCTTCTGCATGCTCCTGCGCAAGCATCTGCAGAACGGCCGCATCATCGGCATATCCCAGCCGGGGCTGGAGCGCATCGTCCATATCGATATCGAGCATCTGGACGAGATGGGGGATCTGCGCCGGAAGACCCTGATCGTGGAAATCATGGGCAAGCACAGCAATATCATCTTCTGTGACTGCGACGGCACGATTATCGACAGCATCAAGCATGTCTCCGCCGCTGTCAGCTCCCTGCGCCAGGTACTGCCGGGGAAGCCCTATTTCATCGCCGCCACCCAGGACAAACTGGATGCCCTGAATGCCGACCGGGAGGCATTCCAGGATGCTCTTTCCGGAAAGCCCCAGGCTGTCTTTAAAGCCCTCTATGGCAGCTTTACCGGCATTTCTCCCATTCTGGCACAGGAACTGTGCTATGAGGCGGGTATTGACGGAGACCTCCCCACCGCGGCGCTGACCGACTCGGATTACGGGCATCTGTTCGATGCGTTTGCCCGCATGGTCCACGCCGTCCGGGAGGAGGAATTCTCCCCCAACATCGCTTACACAGGCGGCAGTCCGGTAGAATTCAGCGCGCTCCCCCTGACGATGTATGGATTTGAGAGGACGGATATGGATGCTTCCGCCCGGGACTATAGAATCGCCTACAGCTCCATGTCCGCCCTGCTGGAGCATTACTACGCGGAGAAGAACATACTCACCCATATCCGCCAGAAATCCGCGGACCTGCGCCGGATCGTGCAGACCGCCCTGGAGCGGAACGTGAAGAAATACGACCTGCAGCTGCGCCAGATGAAGGACACTGAAAAGAGGGACACCTACCGCGTCTACGGGGAGCTGCTGAATACCTACGGCTACAGTGCCGAGCCCGGGGCGAAATCCTTCCAGGCCCTGAACTACTATACCGGCGAGACAGTGGCTATCCCCTTGGATTCCACGCTCTCCGCCATGGAGAACGCTCAGAGGTATTTCGACAAATACGGCAAGATGAAGCGCACCTACGAGGCCCTGTCCCAGTTGACCGAAGAAGTGAAGGAGGAGATTCAGCATCTGGAATCCATCTCCAACGCGCTGGACATCGCCCTGTACGAGGAGGACCTGGCCCAAATCAAGGAGGAGCTCACCCTAAGCGGCTACATCCGCCGCAAAGCCGGGAGCCGCGCCAAAAAGCAGAAGATTGCCAGCAGGCCCTTCCACTACTTGAGCAGCGACGGCTTCCATATGTATGTGGGGAAGAATAATTTCCAGAACGATGAGCTGACCTTTAAATTCGCCACGGGTAACGACTGGTGGTTCCACGCCAAGCAGATTCCCGGCTCCCATGTAGTGGTAAAGGTGGACAATGCCCAGGAGCTGCCCGACCGCACCTTTGAGGAGGCGGCGCGCCTGGCGGCCTACTATTCTAAGGGCAGAGGGCAGGAGAAAGTGGAGATCGACTACATCCAGAAAAAGCATGTGAAGAAGCCAAACGGCGCAAAGCCCGGCTTCGTGGTCTACTATACGAATTACTCCATGGCGATTGACAGCGACATCTCGGGTATAGAGCTGATAAACGAATAGGGCGGATTCCTCCGCCCTGTTTCCTTTCCCGTCATTTCATCAGCTTACATCTCTTCGCCAGCTTCACCAGGACATACCCCTTCGGGAATCCCCGCAGCTCCTCCTCCGACAGCCCTCTGAGCAGAAGCAGCATGACAAAATAGACACAGGCCGCGATGCAGATTGCGATCACCACGGAGATTTTCGGGGAGGCCGTCAACATCAGCAGCCCCTCATACACCGCCCAGGCGATTCCGCCCATGCAGGCCGAGGACAGCGCGGGAATCAGGAAAGTCTTCACAATCTCCTGCCTGTAGCCTACAGCCCTGTGCACTGCCACCTGATTCAATACACAGAGGCAGATCGCGTACAGGGTATTCGCAATCACAATTGCATATAAATCCAAATCCGTATAGAGGAGCAGCAGGACGGCGGACACCGTCTGCAGCACCAGGGCAATGCCCGCATTGACAATCGGTATGCTCACCCTGCCCAGCCCCTGCAGAATCTGTCCCGTCAGCGTGGACAGGGAGATGAAGACAATGGACAAGGACAGGGCCATCAGCAGCCCAGTGGCCAGGTTCTCTTCTTCAATGGTATTGCGGAAGAGCAGCCCCGTCACAGGCCGGGCCAGCACACACAGGCCCACGGCGCAGGGGATGGAGATGACCATGGTACTCTTGATGGACAGGCCTATCTTCTCCCGGGCCCCCTCATAATCCGCCGATGCAGTCAGCTGGGCCACCACGGGAATCATGGCCGCGGCCATGGCCATGGCAAAGGCGGTCGGAATGTTCGATATGGTGATGGGCTGGGTCTGGAAGACGCCCCAGCGGGCGCTCAACGCCAGTTCATCCACCTCCTTCCAGGCAGGGAGAAGCTTCAGATATATGCTGTTGTTCACCGCGCTCCCCATATTGTAAACCGCACTGCTTAAGATAAAAGGTGTCACCACCATGGTAATCATCTTGAAGACGGATCCATAAGATTCCACGTTCCTGCACCTGTCGCCTGCAATCCGCTTTTTGATGATGCTCCGGTTCAGTCCATAGACGCCCACCATGAACAGCAGCGCTACCAGCACGCCGGCCCCGGTTCCCGTGGCGCTGCCGATGGCCCCGTACACGGCCCGGTCCACCTGTCCGGCCTGGTCGGCAGGCATCTCCAGGCCGCCCATCTGGCTCTTTATCAGCAGATAGGCCACGCCGATGCTCACCGCGGCATTGGAAATCTGCTCCAGAATCTGGGATACCGAGGTCTGCATCATGCTCTCATGGGCCTGGAAATAGCCCCTCAGCACCCCCAGGATGCCGTAGATGAATACCGTAGGGGCGAAGGTCCGCAGCACCGGGACCGCATTCTCCGACACGAACATCCCTGCGCCGAAGTACAGCACCAGGCTGGCCGCGCCCCCTACCGCCAGCACATAGCCGATGGCTCCCAGGAAAATCCGGTGGGCATTGCGGTACTCCTTTACGGCCAGCTTCTGGGCAATGACCTTGGACATGGCGGAGGGGATGCTGTAAGAGGACACCATCAAAATAATCGTATAATAATTATACGCTGAGTTATAGTATCCCATCCCCAGCGCCCCCACGATATTGTACAAAGGGCTCCTGTATAGGAGCCCGATGATTCTGCTAATGATCCCGGCTGCCGCCAGAATCCCCGCCTGAACGATGAAATCGTTGGTTCTTTCTTTCCTACCCGACATATCCTTAACCTATCAGCCAATCGTACATTTCCTGATACTTCCTGGCAGATACATGCCAGGAGAAATCCGCTGCCATGGCCCTGTCGACCAGCTTGTTCCATTCACGCTTCTTATCATAATAGATATGCTCCGCATACCGGATTGTATTCAACATTTCATGGGCATTGTAATTGGTAAAGCTAAAGCCGGTGCCGGTGCTTTCGTACTCATTGTAGGGCTGAACCGTATCCTTCAGGCCGCCTGTCTCCCGGATGATGGGGATGGTCCCGTAGCGCAGCGCCATGAGCTGGCTTAAGCCGCAGGGCTCGAACAGGGAGGGCATGAGGAACGCGTCGCAGGAAGCGTAAATCTTGTGGGACAGAGGATCGGAATAGTAGATATTGGCCGAAACCTTGTCGCTGTACTTCCAGTCGAAATGACGGAACATGTTCTCATAGCGGGGATCGCCGGTTCCCAGCACCACCAGCTGGACATCGTCCTGGCAGAGCTCATCCATGATGTATGCGATCAGGTCGAAGCCCTTCTGATCCGTGAGCCTGGACACCACGCCGATCATCATCTTTTTATCGTTCTGAGCCAGCCCCAGCTCCTGCTGCAGGGCGCGCTTATTCTTTACCTTCTCCTTGCGGAAGTTCACTGCGTTGTAAGGGTTCACGATATGCGGATCCGTCTCCGGGTTGAAGTCCGCATAGTCGATGCCGTTGACGATGCCCCTAAGGTCTCCGCTGCGCGCCCGCAGCAGGCCGTCTAAGCCCTCGCCGTAGAAAGGTGTCTTGATTTCCTCCGCGTAGGTGTCGCTGACCGTAGTCACCGCGTCCGCGTAGACGATGCCACCCTTTAAGAGGTTGGCATCCTTGTAGGCCTCCAGCTTGTCCGCGGCAAAGAAGTAATCCGACAGGCCGGTGATGCTGCGCACGGTCTTGATGTCCCACTTCCCCTGGAACTTCAGGTTATGGATGGTGATGACGGACTTCATGCTGCTGAAGAACTCCCCGCCCCGAAACCGCTCTTTCATATAGACAGGAATCAGGCCTGTCTGCCAGTCGTGGCAGTGCACCACATCCGGCCGGAAGTCCACTACGGGCAGCGCAGAGAGCACCGCCTTGGAGAAGTACGCGTAGCGCTCAATCTCCCACCTGGGGTCGTCCGTGTAGACCTTGTCCCCGCTGAAGTAGTATTCGTTATCGATAAAGTAATAGTGTACGCCCTCTTCCTCTGCCTCGAAGATTCCCACATAGACGCTCTTCCAGTTGAAGTCCATGTAGAAATGGGTCACATATCTCATCTTGTCCTTCATCTGCTGCTTCATGCAGGCGTACTTCGGAATCATGACCCTTACGTCAAAATACTGCTTGTCGATACATTTCGGCAGGGATCCCACTACATCGGCCAGACCGCCGGTCTTGATAAAAGGGACTCCCTCCGATGCCGCAAAAAGAATTTTTTTCATCGGAAAACCTCCACTGTTATAGTTGCTTTAAAAACCCCAATTTCATTATACAACAATATCCGTTCAGTGGAAAGCCTTTTCTCACCAACATTCCCAAAAATATCCTATTTCGTCCGGTAGGAGAGCCTTATCCTGTCCGCGATCAGGGCGATGAATTCCGAATTCGTGGGCTTCCCCTTGCCAGTGTCGATGGTATAGCCGAAGAGCGCGTCCAGCGTCTCCATCTTCCCTCTGCTCCAGGCCACCTCTATGGCATGGCGGATGGCCCGCTCCACACGGCTGGGCGTAGTCTGGAACCGCTTCGCTATGGTGGGATAGAGAATCTTGGTGATGGAGCTGATCATGGCCGGATCGTCCACGGACATCATGATGGCCTCCCTCAGATACTGGTATCCTTTGATATGTGCAGGGACTCCTATCTCATGTATCATATCCGTCACATCCTGTTCCAGATTCCGCAGCACCTCCGGTGTCTTCGGCGGCTCCTGCGGCGCATTCTTGTTGACAGGGCCTTTTCCGGATGGCACCGTAATCATAATCTGGAATTCTTTGTCCCCATTCATCAAATCGCCCAGAATCCTGTATATCTTCTCGTTGTCCTTTGTAGCTGTAATGTTCAGCTGTTCCATTTCCTACCTCCTCGCGAAATTTCGTGGACTTTTTTTGTTCTCGCGTTACAAATTGTCTAAATTCGTCCTTTCCCATTATAAAAGAGAACCCTTTGTTACAGCAACCGGTATTCATCGCAATATTCGGAAGAACGTGTAAAATATATGCAATATAACAGTCGACTCAACGGCGTTTTCCAAAAAGAAATCAAAAAATCCATAATAATTATAATTTCCGAAATTGTTTTGTTATTCCGATAAAATCCGACTTTTTAATTTATGCTTGACATCCTGGTAATAGAAAGGGCACAATAAGTGTATATAAAAATTTTGCAGCGATTTCAGGGAAGAGTGCATGACATGAAACAAATCAATGAAGACATCAGACAGCAGCATTTCAGGCAAGTCTACCTCCTCTACGGCCAGGAAAGATACCTGCGCAGACAGTATCGGGACAAACTCCAAAAGGCCCTCTGCCAGGAGGGGGACACCATGAACACCCATTTCTTCGAGGGGAAGGACGTATCGGTGGAGGAAATCGTGGATCTGGCGGAGACCCTGCCTTTTTTTACCGACAGGCGTGTCATATTCATCACGGACAGCGGCCTGTTCAAGTCCGGCGGGGAGAAAATGGCGGAATATCTGTCGAATCCCAGCGAGTCCGCCTACTTCGTCTTCACGGAGAGCGAGGTGGACAAGCGCAGCAAGCTGTACAAGGCTGTCCAGAGCAAGGGCTACGCGGCGGAATTCGCCGAGCAGGACGAGCGCACCCTGGCGCGCTGGGCGGCAGGCATCCTGGGCAGGGAGAATCTGAGAATCACGGAGAACACGGTACAGCTCTTCCTAGGAAAGACCGGCACGGATATGGAGAACATCCAGATGGAGCTGGAGAAGATCATCTGCTACTGCATGGGCCGGGAGGTGGTCACGGAAGAAGACGTGGAGGCGGTGTGCACCGTGCGCATCTCGAACCATATCTTCGACATGATAAATGCCATCGCCGCCGGGCAGCAGAGACAGGCCCTGGAGCTGTACTATGACCTGCTGGCCCTGAAGGAGCCGCCCATGCGCATCCTGTTCCTCATAGCCAGGCAGTGCAACATGCTGCTCCAGGTGAAGGAGCTCGCCGCAAAGGGGTTCGACAGCCGGACGATTGCTTCCAAAATCGGCGTGCCGCCCTTTGTAGCCGGAAAATACTTAGGCCAGGCGGCGAAATTCAGGCCCGCCGCCCTGCGAGGCGCCGTGGAGAAATGCGTGGAGGCCGAGGAGGCCGTGAAGACCGGGCGGATGAACGACAGGATGAGCGTAGAGATATTGATATTGTCGGTGCTGCAGCCATGAACCGCAATGTCATAAAGGGGCTGCCGTGTATGTACGGCAGCCCCTTTTCCATTCATTTCCCTGTCATCTTCCGACTCAATCCTTCAGCATCAGATTGCGGAAGTACTGGATGGTAAAATCGATTCCCTTCTCGCCCAGTTCTCCCGACCAGTTGGCGGAGTGGGGCTCGATGCTCAGGCACTTGTCGTAGCCCTTGGCGTAGAGGATGGCCAGGAACGCACCCCAGTTGGTCTGATCCAGGCCCGCAGGGGGATCGTCGTAGCGCTCGCCTCCTATGATCAGGGAGCCCTTCAGGTGGACATGGAGGAAACGGTCGCCCCAGTCCTTGGTCTCCTGCAGGTAGTCCCCGCCCGCATAGATGCAGTGGGAGGGATCGTACTTGATGTACAAGTCCTTTAAGTATCCCATGATGACGGTGTACGCCATGGGGTCGCAGACGAAGTTGTTCCAGCGGCAGTTGTACACCGCTATCTTCACGCCCTTCTCCGCGCCGTGGGCGATCAGCTTCTCGAAATAGGAGATGGCCAGCCCGCAGTTCTCATAGTAGGACAGCTCCTCCACCAGGTTGCAGCCGGTAATGTACACGCCGCACTCCAGCTTTGCCGCCGCGTCGATCAGCTTATATTCCAGTTCCAGCTCCTCTTCGCGGATGCCGTCCCTGCAGATTCGGTCGCTGCCCCATCTGCCTACGGCGCCGATGGGCATCTGGTACTTTACGCTCCTGTCACGGATGGCGTCCACATTGTCCAGGAATTCCTGGGCCCTGTCGTTCACGTCCAGCTCGATGAAGGCCATACCGCGCTCTTTCGCGCTCTGGAAATCCTTCTCCTCGAACCATGCTATTCTTCCAAGCTTCATACGATTTGCCTTTCTGCTCTCTGCTAAAAATATCAATCAAAAAATACGGGCTTCCCGCTCTTGCCGGATTCATAGATTGCCTCCAGAATCTGGGTCACGACCATGGCCTGCCTAGGCTCCACGGTCAGGGGCTCGCCGTTCACGATGGCATTGTAGAACACCCTCTGCTCCACGTCCTCGGGCGCTTCCGAAATCCCGTCATAGAACGCTGCTCCGCCGGCTGCCAGGGCGGGCTTCTCCACACACTGTTTGCCATACTTGACGCTGTTGATGCGAAGGCCGTCCAGCATGTCGGCCCCTGCCTTGGTGCCGCACAGGGAGGTCTTGGCCTCATTGGTGTCCAGGCTGTTCAGCGCCCAGGAGGACTCCAGGACGATGGTGGCGCCATTCTTCATCTTGATGAAGCCGAAGGCGGAATCCTCTACGGTATAGATCTCCGGATCCCAGTCGCCCCAGGCATTGCCGGTATCGCCCTTCTGGTCCGCAAGCTTGCGGTACACGGAGCCCACCACCATCTCAGGCTCATAGTTGTCCATCATCCACAGGGTCAAATCCAGCGCATGGGTGCCGATGTCGATCAACGGCCCGCCGCCCTGCTTCTCCGCATCCAGGAACACGCCCCAGGTGGGAACGGCTCTCCTTCGGATGGCATGGGCCTTGGCATAATAAATCTCTCCCAGGTCACCGTTCAGAATTGCTTTCTTCAGGTAATCAGAGTCCCCGCGATAGCGGCTCTGATAGCCGATGGTAAGGACTTTGCCGGTGCGCTCGGCGGTCTCCACCATCTGCTTGGCCTCGTCATAGGTCTTCGCCATGGGCTTCTCGCACATGACGTTCTTCCCCGCTTCCATGGCGGCGATGCTCACAGGGGCATGCACGCTGTTGGGGGTCAGCACGTACACGGCCTCGATGTCCTCCTTCAGCAGGTCATTGTAATCGGTGTACACCTTGGAGTCCTCTGTGCCGTACTCCTCCTTGGCCTTCTGAGCCCTTTCCTCGATCAGGTCGCAGAACGCCACGAACTCGAAGTTCCCGTTCCGCTTCATTGCGGGGAGATGCTTTCCGTTGGCAATCCCGCCGCAGCCTACGATTCCTACTCTTAATTTCCTCATGATCTTAAGTCCTCCTTGTTTTATGCTCCGCGCCTGTTTCTGCCCGTTCTGCATCCGAGCAGGCAGGCGCTTTCTCTCTGCCTTCTGCCGTATCTGCCCCGGCCTTTTTGCAAGGCGTCTGGCCTCCCCGGTTCTGGCGGCGGTAAGTCCTGCCCCGGCCAAACAGGATTCTTGGGACCGATTCCCTTATGTGTCCAGAATCCCCTTCAGATACGCCGCGCTCTTTGC
Source organism: uncultured Lachnospiraceae bacterium (assembly GCA_947003375.1). Lineage (GTDB taxonomy): Bacteria > Bacillota > Clostridia > Lachnospirales > Lachnospiraceae > Acetatifactor. Next base: position 3,999 of record CAMQOJ010000015.1, on the reverse strand, counting down.
CATGTTCTCCATAGGCTCCCCGTAAGGGTGGTCGTCCTGCTCCACCACCAGCCACTTCGTGCCGCATTCTTCGGCTTTCCTGACGATGGCGGCGTTGTCCTGCTCGCCTTCTCCCAGGGCATATTGCTCCACTTCCCCGCCGTTCCTACGGAAATCCTTCATATGCACCACGGGGCAGCGGCCCTTGTACTTCTCCAGATAGGCCACCGGATCCACCCCGCCCACGTTCACCCAACAGGTGTCCTGCTCTGTCTGCAGCCACCTGGCATCCACCGCCCCGAACAGCTCGTCCAGGAAATAGGTGCCCTTGTCCGTCTTTCCGAACTCAAAGTCATGATTGTGGTACATCAACACAATCCCATGCGCCTCGCAGCAGGCCGCCAGCTTCTCGATGAACCGGCAGGTCTCCTGAAACCTGGCGCCGCCGTAGTGGCATTCCATGGACATGCCGGGAATCCCGATGTATTTACAGCCTATGGTCTCATAGGCCTTTACCATACCCTCCATGTCCTCCTGAAAGGGCTCCAGCCCCACATGGGCGCTGATGCCTATAAGTCCCGCTTCCGCCAGGCAGTCCCGCACCGTCTCCGGGCTTAAGCCATACAATCCTGCCAGCTCCACGCCCTCATAACCACATTCCCTCAGGGCCTTCATGGTCCCTGCAAAGTCCTTTTCCGCCGCCTCCCGCACGGAATATACCTGTGCGGCGATTCCCATCTTTTCCATCTGAATCAATCACCATGCCTTTCCCGCTCTTATATGGCCTCTTTGACAATCTCCCCGGTCTCCGCCGATTTATGGATTGCCTCCATCAGCTTCATGACCCGCATCACCTCCGGCAGGCGGATCAGGCTCTCCTCCCTGCCCTCCATGACGGCCATCACATTATAATAAAAGTCCCGCACATCGCTCTTGACCTTGGGCAGCTCCTCAGTGAAGATGCTGTCGTCCCTCCTGGGGGCCATGGTCTTGGTCAGGCCCGCGGCGGTGATTACAGGGGCCACGTCCTTCTCGTCCACACCGGAGGCCCGCACGATTTTCCCGTTCAGGGCCCAGTCCTCGATGACGGCCGTGCCGTCCGCCCCCATCACGTACCACCTGGGAAGGGAGACGAAATTACTGGTGCCCACCTCCACCAAAGCGGTGACACCGTTCTCAAAGGCAATCTCCGTGTAGAAGCCGTCGTCCACAAGCTGGTTGGTCACATGGGTCTCCACCCCGTATACGCTCTTTATGGGCACAAGGGCGAACATCTGCAGCAGCTGATCCAAGAGGTGCACGCCCCAATCCAGAATCATGCCGCCGCCATGCTCCTTCTCCTGCCTCCAGTCTCCGGGGATGCCCCTGGAGCCGTGTACCCTGGATTCGATGCGGAACAGCTCGCCCAGCTTCCCCTCCTCCAGTATCTTCTTCACCGTCAGGTAATCTTCGTCCCAGCGTCTGTTCTGATGGACCGTGAGGAAACGCCCTGTCCGCTCCGACGCGTCTATCATCTCCTGGAGATCCGCGGAGCTTAAGGTGATGGGCTTCTCGCTGATCACGTTCTTCCCGGCCTCCATGGCGGCAATCGCCACGGGCTTATGTACATCGTTGGGCGTGGCAATCAGCACCAGATCCGTCTCCGGATCCGCCAGAAGGTCTTCCAGGCTGCCGTACACATGGAGCCCCTTCTCCCGGGCAGCATAGTCACGCCTTTCCTCCTTGATGTCCCAGATGCCGGCAATCTCCAGGCCCTCGATGGTCTGAATCTCATCATAATGCCAGCCCGCCATCCCTCCAAAGCCTACGATGGCCATTTTATGCTTCATCATCATTACCTCCTATTTTAAGTCGCTGCGCGACGGCTCTAAAGGCTAAAGTCTCTTTGGCGCACACTCGGGAGAGTCAAATTTCATTCGATAGTGCTCTCATGAAATTTGCTCTCGTGCGCCTTCGCGACTTTATTTTTAAGTCGCTGCGCGACGGCTTTCCCCGCTTTACTGTTTTAGGCCCAATACATAGCGCCCCGATCCTCGTATATCAATACATTCTTCAGGAAGCTGATGGCCTTCTCCAGCCCCTCCCTGCCGGACATGAGGCCGTCCTCGTGCTCGATGCTGACGGCGTAGTCATAGCCTGCCATGCGCAGCTCGGAGATGATGTTCCTCCAGTACTCCTCGCCGTTGCCATAGCCCACCGTGCGGAAGATCCAGGACCTCTCCAACTCCTCCCCGTAATGGGTGGTGTCCAGCACGCCGTTGACGGCAGTGTTCCTGGGATCCACCTTGGTATCCTTGGCGTGGAAATGGAAGATAGCGCCCTCCTTTCCAAGCTCCCGGATGGCAGTGCAGGGATCCATACCCTGCCAGATTAGATGGCTGGGGTCGAAGTTCGCGCCGATCTCGGGCCCTACCTCCCTACGGATCCGCAGCATGGTCCTGGTATTGTAGACACAGAAGCCGGGATGCAGCTCAAAGGCAATCTTCGACACCCCATGGGCCTTGGCGAACTCCACCTTCTTCTTCCAGTAGGGAATCAACACCTCGTTCCACTGGTACTCCAGAATCTGGCTGAAGTCATCCGGCCAGGGGCAGGTGACCCAGTTGGGCGTCCTGTCCTCTTTGCTGCCGCCGGGACATCCCGAGAAGGTGTTCACCACGGGCACATGCAGCTTCTCCGCCAGCAGAATGGCGTTGTCGAAATCCCTCTCGAAGCTCTCCGCCACGACCGGATCCGGATGCACCATGTTGCCGTGGCTGCTCAGGGCGCTAATCTCCAGATGGTACTTGTCCAGCGTCTCCATGAACTTCTCCCGCTTCCCCTCGTCGGCCAGAAGCTCCGCAGCGTCGCAGTGGGCCTTGCCGGGGAAGCCGCCGCAGCCAATCTCCACCATCTGCACGCCCCTCTCCGCCAGGAACTTACACGCCTGGTCAAAGGGCAGGTCTCCCAGTGCTACCGTCAATGTTCCTAATTTCATGATATCTCCTCCGTTTCCTTTATGCATTCTACCGAGGAATGCGATTTCTCATTTTAAACTGATTATAAAAAAAGACAGCAGAAGAAGAAAGATTCTTTCTGCTGTTTATACATACGATTCTGCTGTTTATTTTTTCAGGATCTCCGAGGGCGCACAGCCGTAATACCGTCTGAACTGCCGCCCGAAATGGTTGTAATCCGTGAACCCCACGCTGTCCGCAATCTCCACCACCGTGCCCTCCTTCCTCTTGAGCAGGTTCATGGCCTTCTTCATGCGGACCTCGTTCATGTATTGGAGCGGCGGCATTCCCATGCTCTCCTTGAACAGATGGTTGAACCTGTCCTCGCTTAAGTGGATAATGTCCGCCAGCTCCCTGTTGCTAATCTGCTTGGTGTAGTTGGACTGGATGTAGTCCAGCACGGTGTTGAGCCTCTCCAAGCGTCTCTTTCTGCTATCGCTCTCCCGCTCCGTGAGCACCTCCGCGGCGTACTCCCGGGCCAGGTGGACGATTAGGTGGAGCAGCTCCCCCTTGCAGATCAGGCGGTAGCCAATCCTCTGCTCGCTGTATTCCTTCTGGATGGCGGACATGATGGCGTCTATGGTCTCGTCTCGCTCCACCAGGGACTGGAAGATTACGTTCTTGTCCGCCAGCTCCTTGTAGAAATCCCCCATGTCGAATATGATGACCAGCACCCGCATGTGGGTCCCGTCGCAGTATCCCGCATGGAGCTCGTTGCTGTTGACCACCACCAGGTTCCCCTCCCCGGCCAGAATCTCCCTCTGCCCCAGCCGCAGGGTGGTCTTCCCCTCCAGCACGTAGTGGAGCTCGATATGCTCATGCCAATGCTGGGTGAAGTACCAGACCTTCTTGCCCACATCGTTGACGAACATCTGCACCGGAAACTCCGAGTCGCTGATGATCTTCTGTTCATATAATTCCAAAGACTGCATAAATCTCCCCTTTTATTCCCGCCCCAATTCAATCCTCAAAAATCCCATTTCCACGCTGCTTCCTCACATGGAAGTTAGTTATATTATATTAC
>CAMQOJ010000014.1 GCA_947003375.1 uncultured Lachnospiraceae bacterium | reverse complement strand
CGTGGGCTCGGAGATGTGTATAAGAGACAGGGGGAACGACACGAATGTCTCCGCCAGAGAAAGGACGAAGATTTATGCCGACATTACATGGAACCAACCTCACAAACGTAAAAGAAAAGAATCGTGCATTAGCCCTACGCCTCATCAGTACGGGACAGTCCGTCTCCCGTGCGAATCTCGCCAGAAGCATGCATCTGACGAAAACTACCCTTGGCAATATCGTATCCGACTTGATTGCCAGCGACATCATCAAGGAGTATACCTATTCCTCCAGCGAGACCGATGCCTCCCTTGGCAGGAAGCCCATCATCCTCGATCTGTCCCCCAATTCCCCGCTCATCATGGGGATGCTGATCAAAAGGAATCTGCTCAGCGGTATACTGGCCGACCTGAAAGGACGAATCATCGCGCAGAAGGATTGCAGATACGATTCTCTCGATCGGGACACGCTGGTCGAGACGCTGTTGCAGCTCTACGAGCAGCTCCGCAAGGGACAGTCCAGGCGAATCGTCGCCATCGGCATCTCCTCCCTGGGCCCTGTAGACACCAAGGCCCAGAAACTGACCACGCCGGTAGATTTCTGGGGAATTCATAATCTGCCCCTGCCCGAAATCATCCATCAGCGCACGGGGCTGCCCGCCTATATCATCCATGACAGCAGCGCTGGTGCGCTGGCGGAGAAGATTTACGGCTCCCATACCCATTCGGACAATCTGCTCTATCTGCATATCATGAATGGTATCGGCGCAGGATATATCTTCCAGGGAAATATCTATGACGGGGATTTCGGACAGAGCGGCGAGCTTGGCCATACCTCCATCAATTTCGCCGGCCCCTCCTGCAACTGCGGCAACCGCGGCTGTCTGGAGCTCTATGCCAATATCGACAGCATGAACCGGCACATCCAGGAAATGCGCAATATCTACAAGGGCCCCACCCTGATGTCCAAGGACCAGGATTCCTACACTTGGGACGACATCATCACCGCCGCATCCGCCATGGATTTCCTGGCCATGGCAGCGCTGGACGAGTTCTGCGGCTATCTGGCCTACGCGGTGCGCAATGCCATCCATCTGCTGGATGTGAGCCATATCATCGTCGGATACGACTCTCCCGTAGAGACAACGGTGGTGGAGGACGCCCTGACCACCAAGCTCAACAGCGGCCCCCAGTCTAACACGGGACATGTCATTGAGATTGTGAAATCCTCCTTTGGCGGCCAGGCGCCCCTGATTGGCTCCATCGCCGTGGTGACTGACAAAATCTTCAATGGAGAGCTGAACATCTTTAGCGCCTGAGATGAGTCACTGTGCCGAAACCGTATACACGAAGCTGGTGACCACATACAGCACCTGTCCGCTGTACTCCACCCGAGACCACCCAAAGTCCGCGCTGAAGCCTGTGCGGTGGGCGTTCTCGCCATAATTCAGCTGGCAGCTGACTGTGGCATCCCCCTGAAGGGTGCTGGGCTCCGTCCGCAGGTTCACATACTCCTTGGGCGTGATCCAGTCATCGCAGTTTTCGAAAATGACCTCCGTCCCGTCTGCCGTGGTGACCCGGTTGGGGTCAGTGGGCGCTACCGGCGTCTTATAGTTCAGATCAGTGGTCAGATACTGGCTCACCGCATACAGTGTCTGGCCATTATAATCGATGCGCGACCATCCTGTGTCATTGTTGATGCCGGTTCTGGACAGGGCTTCGCCATTTTGAATCTTTACCACGATGTTCCTGTCGTCTGTGGTGGTGGGCATGGTGCGCAGGTTCACCGCGTCCTTGGGGGTCACGGACTCCTGCACGACCATGAATGTCATGCGAATGTCATCCGCCCCGTCCTCCGGCTCCCCCGCCTGGGGCTGGGACGTGGGCTCAGGTGTGGGCTGTGCCGTCGGTTGGGGCTCAGCCGTAGGCTGGGGGGATTCGGGCTGGTCCTGCGGGCTTTCGGAGGCATCCGGAGGCGCAGAGGCCCCCGGGGCGGATGATGCCGCGCCGCTTTCCGCCGGTTCGCTTTCAGGCTCCGCGGGCGTCTCCGAATCCGCGGCCCCGGCATAGTCCGGATCCGGCTCCGCGCCTGTCCCTTCTCCCTGTGCCGGATTCCCTTCCGCTTCCGGGGACTGCCCCAAGTCGTCGGACTCCGGCTGGCTGGCCTCCGCCAGGCTCCCCCTGTCCCCTCCCTCAGGCTTGTCCGGATGGGTGACATGCCACAAAACGGCGCATATGACAGCGGCCAGCACCGTCAGGCCCATGAAGATCGCCGCTTTCGCCCATGGCTGCAGGGGCGGCGGCGCTTCCTCCGGCTCCCGGTCCTCAAAATCTGCATCCTGCGCATCCTGCGTCCCCCGGCTCTCCGGCTCCTGCTCCAGTTCCTTTTCCTCCTGGTCGCCCCAGTCCTTCAATTTCATAACAGCTCTCCATTCCACCGCCCTGCGGTATGAACACGCCCCGTCCCTCTCCCGCACCCCTTTGGCCAGGCTGCCGGTCAGGCGGGATTTCAGTCTCCGGAATCCTTGCTTACATTATTGGGGATCTCTCCCAGCCGCCGGTCCAGCGCTTCCAGCACGTCCTGGCCGATCCTGGCGAATCCCAGGGCGTCCCTGACCAGCATCCGGTCCACCGTCCTCTTAATCTCAGGCGGCATCTCCCCTGCCTGCAGCAAAGGGCTTCCCCATGCCTCTCCCCCTTCTGCCCGGGCCAGCACGGCGCCCAGGACCTCCGCCCCCTTCGGGTTTCCCATGACCCGTCCCATGGTGCAGCCCACGGAGAGGAACTGCCCGTCGTCCTCCGACAGATGGGCCCTGACCTCCGGCTCCAGGAGCCCCTCCCCCCGGTCGTCGAAGTCCCCGAACACCTCCCGCAGCCAGCCCACGGAATCCGGCACCCAGTTCGGCACTCTCCTGCTGATGCGGGTGGACGGCCCCTGGACGCTGGTATCGCAGGTGCTGAAGCCGTGAGGGCCGTAGGAATAGATATGGCTCTCGAAAGTGATGTCATGCTCCGCCAGGGCCTCCATGAACCTGATGGAGTTCATCACCGGCACCACGTTATCGTCCCTGGTGTGGAACAGGAAGCAGGGCGGCGTCCGTCTGTCCACCGCGCTGACCGTGTCCGGCGCTGTGGGGGAGCAGCACTTTACGTCCTCCCCGGCCACAGCATAGCCCAGGATTGCGGCCGCGGGCCGGTTCTTCGCCATGGTGGCCGCCGCTGCCGCCAGATGGCCCCCGGCGGAGAAGCCGATGACTGCAATCCTGTCGTCATAGATATTCCACGCCCCGGCCTTTTCCTTCAGAAATTCCATGGCCTGCTCGTAATCCTCCAGCGGATGGGGCCAGTCCGCGTGGACGCCCACCGAATAGCGCAGAACCGCCGCGTGGTAGCCGGCCTTCAGGTACGCCAGCGCCACCGGATCCGCCTCTCTGTCCGAGCAGGACCGATAGCCGCCCCCGGGCAGCACCAGCACCAGGGGCCTCCTGGCAATCCCGCGATATTCCCCGCCTACCTCCAGCAGATAGGCCGTCAGAGAGACATTCCTCTCCCGGTTGAGCACAACCACTTCTCTGTTCATACAGCATCCTCCCGGACGATTTTCCGAATTTTTCGCCTTCCTTATTCTATCATTCCCATTGGTGGTTTTCAATATCATCTTGTGGCAATTTCCCGTACATTTTTCGCCTTTTTGGAGGCATAATGCCCTGACACGGAAAAAGGAGCCCGGACAGGCTCCTCCCATTCCCCGATTTCCTTACGCCAGCTCCCGCTTCCGCTTCCGCCGTTTGTACACCAATATGGCGATGTACACTGCCAGGAACCCCAGGATGATCGCCACCAGCACCGCGGACTCGCCGGGGCCGCCCATCTTCGCCTCGGCCCAGAGCCTGTCGATCAGCCTGCTGGTATCCTCCGGCAGATTGACGAAGACCTGGGTGCGGGCCAGGGTCTCCCCGTCCGGATAGTGGACAGGGCTCTCCACGATCTCCGGATCCATATAGGCCTTGGCCGCGGTCTCCGGGGTGGAATAGCCCACGTAGTCCATGTTGGCCCCGGCGATCTCCGGGTCGCAGAGGAAATTGATATAGGCCTCCGCCTCGGCCTTGTGGCCGGAGGTGGCGGGGATGCACATGGCGTCCACGAAATAGTTCGTGCCCTCTCTTGGCACCACAAAGCGGATGTTGTCGCTGTTGTCCACCAGGATGGCCGCGTCCCCGGAATAATAGGGGGCTATCCAGGCCTCCTCGCTCTCCATCTTGTCGAAGATACGGTCCATGACATAGGCCTGCACCATGGGCTTCTGCTGCTTTAAGAGGGCCGCGGCCTCCAGCCAGTCGCTTTCCTCGGTGGTGTTCAGGGACTGCCCCAGCAGGAGCTGGGCGATGGCGAAGGAATCCCTGGGATTGTCGAACATCAGTATCTTGCCCGCGTAGCGGTCGTCCCAGAGGGAAGACCAGCTTGTAATCTCTTCTTCAATATAATCCGTGTTGTAGAACAGGCCCACCACGCCCCAGGTATAGGGCACGGAGTAGCGCCCCTCCGGATCGTAGTCCGGGTCCCGGAAGCTCTCGTCGATATACCGGAAGTTGGGGATGTTGGAGAAGTCCAGCTCCGCCAGCATGTTTTCATGAATGAGCCTGGACACCATATAATCCGAGGGGATGATGACGTCATAGTCCGCGCCGCCGCCCACCAGCTTGGAGTACAGGGATTCGTTGCTGTCGAAGGTGGTGTAATTGACGCGGATGCCTGTGCGCCTGGTGAATTCGGCGTTTATGTCCAGGGAGCCGTCGGTGCCGTTGGCGATGTACTCCCCCCAGTTGTACACGTTTATGGTGACGCCCTGGTCCGTCCCCTCCGCCGCCCTGGCGGGCTGTGCCGGCATAAGGGCAAAAAGCAGCGCTGCAGCTATCAGGAAAGCCGCGCCGAGCCTCCCTGGCAGCTTTGGCCGATCTGCACGCCTTCTCCCCAGGAAACCGTTTCCCCCGGGGCGCGGATTCCTCCCGTACCCTTCTCTCCCTTCATCCATGCCGCCTCACACCTCCTTTTCGGGCTCGCCGCCCTGTTCCTTCAGATTGCGCACATTCACGATGACCAGCAGCGCCATCACCGCCGCGAACAGCACGGTGGACAGGGCATTAATCTCCGGGCTGATCCGCTTGCGGGTCATGGAATAGATGTAAATGGGCAGGGTCTGGGTGGTGCCGCTGGTGAAATAGCTTATCACGAAGTCGTCGATGGAAAGGGTGAACGCCATGATCATCCCCGTGACGACCCCGGGCATGATCTCCGGCAGCACCACCTTGAAGAAAGCCTTCACCGGAGGGCATCCCAGGTCCTGGGCCGCCTCATAGAGGTTCGGATCCATCTGGCGCAGCTTGGGCAGCACGGACAGGATCACATAGGGCAGGCAGAAGGTGATATGGGCCGCGATCAGCGAACCCATCCCCAGGCTGCGCCCGCCCAGCAGCCGCACCGCGGACACGAACAGCAGCATCAGCGACACCCCCGTGACGATCTCCGGATTCACCATGGGGAAGTTTGTGATGTTCATCATGATACGCCTGGGCAGGCGCTTCATGCCGTTGATCCCGATGGCGGCCGCGGTGCCCAGCGCGGTGGACACCACCGCCGCCACCACGGCGATCAGCAGGGTATTGCGCAGGGCCTCCAGGATAAGCCTGTCCTTGAACAGCTTCCTGTACCAGCGCAGGGAGAATCCACCCCACACCGCCCGGCTCCCGGTCTCCGTGTCGTTGAAGGAGAACACGATGAGCACCAGGATCGGCGCGTATAAAAAGAGGAAAATGAGAAAGGTATAAATTCGTCCTCCCGCTTTTTTCACAATAAGATACCTCCCTGTTCCAAGCTTAATGATTCACATTTCCCAGTTGGACGGCCTCATTCGCTTCCCCGTCATCGAACTGGTTCATGATGCCCATGCAGATCAGGATAATCACCATCAGCACCAACGACACGGCGGAGCCCAGGTTGGGATTGTAGGCGCTGCCCAGAAACTGCATGTCAATCAGGTCGCCGATCAGCAGGTTGCCGCCCCCGCCCAGCATCTTGGAGATGATGAAGGTGCTCACCGCGGGCACGAACACCATGGTCACGCCGGAGATCACCCCGGGCATGCTCAGGGGCACCACTACCTTCAAGAACACCTGGACGCTGTTTGCCCCCAGATCCTGGGCCGCCTCGATCACGCTCCGGTCGATTTTGGTCAGCACGGAGTACAGCGGCAGGATCATATAGGGAATATAGTTGTAGACCATCCCCAGGACCACCGCCCCCGCGGTATTGATCATGTGCACCCGGGGCAGCCCCACGGCGGCCAGGGCGTTATTGATCAGGCCGTTGTCTTCCAGCAGCGTCATCCAGGCATAGGTGCGCAGCAGGAAATTCATCCACATGGGCAGCATCACCAGCATCACCATGACATTCTGCCGCCTGGCGCCCATCCTGGCGATGATCATGGCAAAAGGATACCCCAGCCCCAGGGAGATGGCGGTGGCCAGGGCCCCCAGCCAGATGGAGCGCAGGAATACGTTGGAATACTGGCCCACGCTTAAGATGTTCTCCATGGTAAAGCTGCCCGCCTTGTCCGTAAAGGCAAAATATCCCACCAGCAGCATGGGCACCACGATAAAGACCGTCATCCAGACCGTGTAGGGCGCAGAGAGGAGCTTGGAATCAGATTTCATCGGCGTCTCCCTCCTCCCGGATGTTCGCTTCCTCCGAGGCGGTCCTGTCCTCCTCCATCTCATCGCTGAAGGTGCTGTAGTCCCCGAACACCCCGGAGTATTCGGACTTCTGCATGACGTGGATATCATTGGGGGTCAGGGCCAGGCCAATGTGGTCCCCCACCTGGCGGCACTCCGTGGACTGTATCATCCACTTGAAGCCCGCCACGTCCACGATCATCTCATAGTGCACGCCCTTGAAGGTCACCGCCGTCACGTCCCCTACGATCCGGGTGGCATCCGGCTCTACTACCTTGATGTCTTCCGGCCGGATCACCACGTCCACGGGGGTGTTTCTGCCGAAGCCGCTGTCCAGGCAGCGGAAGCTGTGCCCCGCGACCCTCACGGAATAGTCCTCCAGCATGACCCCGTCCAGGATATTGGACTCTCCGATGAAGTCCGCCACAAAGGCGTTCTCCGGCTCATTGTAGATATCCGTGGGGGAGCCGATCTGCTGGATCACGCCCCCGTCCATGACTACGACTGTGTCGGACATGGACAGGGCCTCCTCCTGGTCGTGGGTGACGAACACGAAGGTGATGCCTGTGCATTGCTGTATCTTCTTCAGCTCGGCCTGCATGTCCTTGCGCAGCTTCAGGTCCAGGGCCCCCAGGGGCTCGTCCAGCAGCAGGACCTTCGGCTCGTTGGCCAGGGCCCGGGCGATGGCCACCCGCTGCTGCTGCCCGCCGGAAAGCTGGCCTACGCCTCTGTGGGCATAGCCCGTCAGGTTCACCATGGCCAGCATCTCCTGTACCGTGCCCTTGATCTCCTTTTCGCCCCGGCCCTTGAGGCGCATGCCGAAGGCGATGTTCTCATACACGTTCAGGTGGGGGAACAGGGCGTATTTCTGGAAAATCGTGTTCACCTCCCGCTTGTGGGGCGGGAGGTCCGTAATATTTTTATCGTTAAAAAACACATCCCCCGCGTCCGGCCGGATGAACCCGGCGATGGTGCGCAGGACCGTGGTCTTGCCGCAGCCCGAGGGGCCCAGGAGGGTGACGAACTCCCCGTCGTGTATCTCCAGGTTGAAGCCACCCAGTACCTGCTCCCCGTCGTAGGAGACGGTGATGTCTTTTAGGGAAATTATGGTATCTTTCAAGTATTGCATCTCCTTTGTGGCGGCACCCGCACAGCGCCGTGATAAGCGGCTCCCGCAATCCTCCGAAATTCTTCCGGGATACGACTTTTTTCGCGGGCGCACGCAATGAATTAACTATACGGGATAGCGACAGGTTTGTCAATCGGTTCCGCCGATTTTCCCGGAAGGCCAGGGGAGGCCCTGCCAGGGCAAAACAGGCAGGACGCGAGAGTTACGCCCCTCAGTCCGTGGGCGGCGCGGCCTTCCAGGTCTGGTAGATCTGGGCGATCACCTGCTCGATGGGCGCTTTGCGGATCTCCACGTCCAGGATTCCGTCCACTTGGGAGAGCCGGGTCAGCAGCCCCTGGATGGGCAGGCGGGACATGTCCACCTCGAACTCGAACACGCCGTGTTTTTCGCCCAGGAGCCTGCAGTCCGCAAGCTCCGGCCTCCTGCCGTCGGTGGTGACGGTGAAACGGGTCAGGTTCCCGGTAATCTCCCGCAGCCCGTCAAAGCTGCCGTCAAAGGCCAGCTTCCCCCGGGAGATCATCAGGATCCGCCGGGCCATCTCCTCCAGGTCGTCCATGTCGTGGCTGGTCACCAGGATGGTCACGCCCTGCTCTCTGTTGATTTTCTTCAGGAATCCTATCATCTGGCGCTTTGCCACCACGTCCAGGCCCAAAGTGGGCTCGTCCAGCAGAATGAGCTCCGGGGAGTGCAGGAGCATCATGGCCAGATCCGCCCGCATGCGCTGTCCCAGGGACAGCTCTCTGGCAAAGGTGCCCCGGATCTCTCCGATGTCCAGCAGGGCGGTGACCATGTCCAGGTTCCTCTCATATACCTCGTCCGGAATGTCCCAGACTACCTTTTTCCACTCAAAGCTCTGTATCACGGGGTGGTCCCACCACAGCTCCGTACGGTTCCCGAACAGCACGCCCAGCTTCCGCATAAGCGCTATCCTGTCCTTCTCCGGCGACATGCCCAGCACGGATACGGCGCCTTTCGTGGGCTGGAGCATGCCCGCGAGCAGCTTCATCGTGGTGCTCTTGCCCGCTCCGTTGGGGCCTGCGTAGGCCACGAACTCCCCCCGCCCGATCCGGAAGGACACATCGTCCAGGGCCGTGACAGTCTGCTTTTCCTGGCGGAACAGGCTTTTGATCCCCGTCCTCTGCCCGTCGTCCTGTCTGCGTTTCCACTGGGTGAATTGTTTGCTGACGGATTCCACCGCCACTGCCGGCCGGTCAGGAGCGGTGGCCGCCCGGGCTATATCTGTTGATACCTTTTTTAACATAATATCGAAATCCTTTCTTGAAAAAATGGGCTGCGGCAAGGGATATGAGCAGCGCGAATACGGCCGGGTAAACCGTCTCCCACCTGGCCGCCCTGCCCAGCAGGATCATGGTGGGCAGCCACGCGGTAAGGCCCGCCGGGAAGATGGTCAGCAATGGGTATCTGATGTAGAGCGGCATGCCGGACAGCGGGAATGTCATGGTATATCCGATGCCGTATACCACGGAGCTGCAGATTTCCTCGCACTGTACGGGCGCGTAAAAGGCAAGGCTGGAGAGCAGGTAGGAGCATGCCACCAGGATGACCATGCTGATTGCCAGGTGGACTGCCAGCGCCGCCGGCCACCACCAGGGCAGCGCCCTCTCCATGCAGCGCAGCGCCACACAGAGCATGCCCACGCCCGACAGGAAGCTGCCGGAGCCGGTGAAGGGGAAGATCCCCACTGTCAGTTGCACCGCGTAGGGCAATGGCATGATGAACATATGTTCCCATTGACCCCTTCCGATGATCCTGCTGGGGAACAGCGCGTTGCAGCCGCCCATCATGTTCAGGAAGCCCATGACGATATTGCCGTATGCCAGCATGAACAGAATCTCAAACCGATCCATGCCGCCGATTCCGCCGAATTTCCAGGCCAGCAGGAAGACGCCGGAGATGGACGACAGGTTGGACATGATGTCGGCCAGGATGACCAGTGTCATGAATTTCGCGTCCCGGGTCAGGGAGGCGAAGTCCATCCGGGCGTATATGGCCAGCAGTTGGAAGTATCTCTTTATGCCGTGGGCGATTTTTCCTCTTTCAGGCATGTTCTTTCTCTCCTTTCCGTTGTCAGCCACCGAAGCTCACCATCCTTTCCCTGGATTTCCGAAACCAGACGGCTGCGGCGATCCATATCACGATGTTCCAGATGATTTGGGCCGGAATCACCTCCAGGGCCTTGGCGCTCCCCACATACAGGGACAGGAAGGCCCCGCCCAGGCTGCCGAAGGGCTGGTACTGGAACCATCTGTCCATGCCGAAGGGCAGTATCCGGAAGGGTATCACCGTGCCCGAAAAAAAGGATACCACCGCGCTCCTGATGACATAGGTGATCCAGGAGACATTATGGAGCCTGATGGTGACGCAGCAGAACAGGAATTCAAAGGCGAATCCCAGAGACACGCTCAGCGCCAGCGAGGGAAGCGCCCACAGGGTCCGGGGCAGTATGCGGATCCCCAGAAGGGGCGCGGCCAGGGACATGGGCAGCGAGAACAAAAGCAGCATGGGCACCCATTCTCCCATCGTCCGGGAAATCACCTGGGCGAACACGGGCATGGGGCGGGTGAAGGCCTCCATGCTCCTGGTGTCGTAGTTCCAGGCGGACAGGTATGTCTCTACGATGGTCAGATCTGCCAGCAGCGCATTGACATAGGTGTAGCTCAGAAGCTGCTCCACCGACATCTCTGCCTCGTACCCGCTCTCCCCCAGCGTCCTCCAGATGAACATCACCGGCACCAGGTATACTACCTTCATCAGGATGTCCGGCATCAGATAGAGCACGCCACCGCCTGTCCTGCCCCGGACGGCCATTTGGGCGGTGGCCATAATTTTATGTATCATTTCATTTCTCTCCTTCCAGCGCGGCTGCGCCAGTTATATGCCTGCTGCGGCGCTGTGTCCGCAGCTTGTGTCATTGTGCGTTTCTCAGGGCATAAAAATACCCTGCACAGACTGTTCAGTCTGCACAGGGCACTTGTTTTACGAGCGTAAATCTGGCGCATGGCAGTCCCGCTGATACGGCTGGCGCATCACATCCCGATTATCCCGTCAAATGGTGAGCAGCACACAAAACAGTCCGTCTTCCAAAAAAGGGCATAGTTGTCCCCTGAAGCTGCTGCTCTGTACCCGAAGCTGCGCACAATATCGCTGCCGTGGAATAGTTCTTTGGCTGTCAGGACTTCATATCGTTTCATGCTTCTCACCGCCTTTCTTTTTTATGCTGGAACCAAAGCAGGATTTTGACAATGGGATTCTGCTTCGGGTTCCATTATACACGTTCCGTGGGATATGCGCAAGGATTTTCTGCTATCCGCTTCCTTTATGCGCTTCCTTTACCCGGCATATACCCTATCGATACCACTGCCTCTGCAGCTCATACATGGTCCTGTATTCCCCCTCAGCCGCAAGCAGCTCGCCGTGGCTGCCGTCCTGCACGATCCGCCCGTCCTTGATGACCAGGATCCTGTCCGCAATCTGCGCGGAGGCCAGCCGGTGCGTCACTATGACGGAGGTGCAGTTCCGGGACAATTCGCCGAATTCCTCATACAGATACTTCTCCTCCAGCGCATCTATGGCAGCCGTAGGCTCGTCCAGAATCAAAAGGCTGCTGTTCCTGTAGATCCCTCTCGCGATCGCGATCCGCTGCCATTGGCCTCCGGAAACCTCCGCCCCTCCGAACTCCCTTCCCAGCATGCCGTCCATGCCGCCGGCCCACCCGGGGACTACGCCGACCTCCCTGCAGATCCGGTTCAGCTTCTCCTCGGACTTGCGGCCATCCATGTCGCTGATCCTGATGTTCTCACCCAGAGACATGTGATAACGGCAGAACTTCTGAAAGACCGCGGATATCCCGTTGACGATACGTCCGGCGCCTCTCTGCACTTCCCCATAAGACACCGTTCCCTCCGTGGGGGAATATAATCCCGCAATGATATGGCACAGCGTGCTCTTCCCGCTTCCGTTTTCCCCTACCAGGGCGACTGTCTGTCCCCAGGGAATCCGCAGATTGATATCCGAGAGCGCCAGCTTCTGTTCCCCTGCTTCCGGCTGCGGATACGCAAAGGACACATGGTCCAATCGTATCTCAAATCTTTCGGGCAGTTCGGTCTGCTCCCGTTCCCCCGCATCCTCCTTTATGAATGCAAGATAGTTCTTCACTGTGGCCATGTTCTCTATGGCGATTGCCAGGCGCTCGGATATCACCTCGTCCATGAACCCGTAAAACTCGCGAAGCGCGGCAAACACCGCCGCAAAGGCCCCCACGGATATGACGTCCGTCAGGACATAATGGACCAGCATCCCGATGATGGCTCCATAAGCCGCCACGGTCAGGACATTGATACAGAAATTGATTTTTTCTTTCCGGACCTGCATGCGGAAATGGAGCCGGTTCAGCTTCTTCAGCATTTTATCGTACCTGTCGAAGAAGGAGCCGCCGCATCCCCACAGGCGGGTTTCCTTATAATACGCCTTTCCGATGATGCAGTCCGCATAATATTCCATCTTTCTCCGGACAGGCGCAGCCTCGTTCTCCAGGTGCTCGAAGGATATCATATGGAGCAGCCTTGCTGTCACATTGGGCACGAAAATGATCGCTGTGCAGACACTGAGGACAGGCGCCAGAGAAAACAAATACCAGCTCATCATGACAAAATAAAAAACATAAAAGAATACAAGGTCTAAAATGGTAGTGCTTACCCAGAACACGCCTTCCGAGCCAAGGACGGCTTTTTCAATCCGGTCCAGTTCATCCGCATGCTCAAAGGCGATCGCCTCTTTCCTGTCGATTGTCCTGAACAAGATTTCATTGGTCTCCTTCAGGACTTTTTGGTTCAGGATCTGCCCGTAACAGTTTGCAACGCCATTCATGGTCTGCGCAAAGGCATATGCGGCTCCCAGCAGCAATATCCTGATGGCAAGCGCTGGGATTGCGCCCTGGTTTTCTGAAATCCCGTCAAAAAGATACTGCACGCTCATCACCTGCAAGACCCAGGACACGCCGTGCAGCATCTGTAATATCGCATATAGGATGATGCTTTTGGGGAACATTTTATACAAAAGCCGGATTCCCACCAGATTGTTGTACAGAAAATTTTTATGCCTCATACCAGCACCTCTGACTTTCGAACATCTCCCTGTAAAGCCCGTTCTCCAATCCTGTCAGAGCCTTATGGGTTCCCTGCTCCATGATCCTGCCCTGGTCTAACACCAGGATCTCGTCTGCCATGCGCGCAGCGCCCAGCCTGTGCGTAATCAAAATCGTGAGCGAATCCTCCGCTCCCATTGTGGCCCGCCGGAACGTCTCATACACCTTTGCCTCACTCTTCGGATCCAGCGCTGCCGTAGGCTCGTCCAGGATATTGACGGGCGCTTGGCTGTATAAAAGCCTCGCAATCGCCAGCTTCTGCCACTGGCCCCCGGACAGGTCCACGCCGTCCTTATCCAATTTTCCCAGCTTGCTGTCCAACCCCCATGGCAGCTCCTGTACACAGGGCTCCAGCTCCAGTTCTTCTATAATCCGCCCCAGCAGCCGCTCCTTTTCCTCATTGACATTTCCCACGGAAATGTTGTCCCGAAAGGACAGGGCATATCTGGCGAAATCCTGGAACACCACGGAGAACATCCACTTCAGCTCCCCGTATCGGTACTCCCGCAGGTTCCTTCCATTGATCAGGATCTGCCCCTCATACTCCTCATACAATCCGGTCAGCAGTTTCGTCAGCGTGGATTTCCCTGCGCCGTTCCTGCCCACCACCGCATAGCATTTGTCCCCCTGGAGCGCAAAGGAGCAGTCCTTCAGCACGTACTCCTCCCTTCCCGGATATCGGAAAGATACATTCCGGAATTCAATCGTCTCCACCCGAAATCCCGGGATTTTCCGTGGTTCCACAATGGCGTCCGCCTTCTCCTCCATGCCCAGAAAAGCGCTCACGTCCTTCAGATACGCGTTCAAGTCCGCAGCCCCCTGCATAATGCCCGACAGATTCCACGACATGCCCTGGACAAGGTTCAAAACGGAAGTCACAAGGCCTACATATAATCCGTTCGACAGCTTTCCGCTGCCCAAAGCAGGCAGGAGCAGCAGCATAATGATCACCGCAAGCACCACCATCGTCAGCGAGCCGCTTTTCATATTGGCGTATCTTTTCTTCAGGATCACAGCCTCCCTCTGATTCGCGTAATCGCTGAGGCTGTCGTACTCCTTCGCTATCTGCCCGGAATAGCCGAACATCGTCCGCTCTTTTGCGTGGTCCCTGTCCGACAGGATCCTCGCCAGATATTGATATCGTCTTTTGACCTCTACCGCGTCCTTTTGCAGGACATAATTCTGTTTCCCTGTCCTGTATGCCAGATAGAAAAGGGGAACGCTCACCAACAGGATCGCCCCGCCGCTCAGGACGCTGGCCTGCATGACAATGCTCATAAGGGCTACGCATTTTACTACCAACTCAATTCCGTTACAGACTGTACGGTAGCCAGTCCAGAAGCGGTTCTCCACCTTTTCGCAGACGCGGTATATCAATGCGCAGGACTGGTTATCCTCTATGTACCTGTATTGCAGCGCGGCCTGTTTTCTCATGAACCGGTTCCTCAGCACGGCCTTTAAACGGTTCTGCGCGGATGCGTCGATCAGATTGGTGACGGAGGGAATCATCTGCTTAAATATCACGATTCCAAGCAATATCATAAGAGGCGCCAATACCATATGGACTTCCAGCACACCGCCATATGTCCCTTCCACGCGGTTCACGAATTCCGCGATTGCCAGCGTCTGTGCCGTAGGCAGAAAAGCATTGACCAAGGCGGCCAGCAAAAGATATCCCGCATGAAAGGGTATGATTTTTGTCATGTCCCCCAGGAATGTCAAAAAATTGTATGCCCGTTTTTTCGAATCTTTCATATTGTTTTATCATCCAATTTCCGGTCTTTATCTGTTATACTGCCTATAGTCAAATTATAGCACAGCATGTGGAAAAGTCCATATCAAAATGGAGGCTCCCTGGCAAAACCCTGCAGCACAGGGGCTTTTCATAGTTGAAACCCCTTTAAGTTTATGATAAAATTTTTCATAAAGGCAGGCAGCAAGAGCGGAATGCGGGCAAGCGCTCAAGCAGGCATTTACTATACCGGGAAGGGAAGAGCAAAAATGAATACCGAATCAAAAAACACACTGAAAAAATCAGCCGGCAGCCTATTCACGGCGGGACTTGCCGTCTGTGTGGGTTCCGGTCTGGGCATCCTTTATCTGGAGTGCATCAGGCTTCTAGCGGACAGTGTCTTAACGAAAAATACGGGCAGACTATGGGGCATATTCGCAGTATTTTCAGTGAGCCTGCTCCTGTCGGCGCTGCTTCTGTGCGTCCAGAACAGCAAAACCTTGACTATAAAGCAGAGGCTGATAGAATCCCTGGAGCAAAAAGCCATGGACGTTTGGCTCGGCTCCAATTATAGAAACAAGGAAAATACCGAGAAAATGCTGCCCATTATCCGAAATGATATTTTTACATATTCCGAGCAGCTTTCAGGATTTCTACTTAAAATAGCAGGAACTGCTGTATCCGTGATTCTGACAAGCATCTATGTCTTCCTGATCGAGCCCTGGCTTTTGGCCCTGACCCTTTGCCTGTCCCTGGCGGCCATCTCAATCAGCGCCTACAGGGGGCGAAAGCTGCCGGAGCAGAATGAAAAGCTTTATTTTCACATGGGCGCGATCTATAACCACAATGCGGAGCTGGTGCGGAACCGGGAAGCCGCTTATGCCCTCAACGGCGAACGGGTGATCGAGCCCTATCAAAAAGAGATTGCCGACTATAAAATCGACCAGGCAAAAATTCTAGGCACCATGACAATGCAGCGGATATTAGGCTCGGCAAACACCATTTTGAACACCTGCGCCATACTGATCATCGGGGGATATGGGGTTTCCAAGGGCAGCATCGGAATCAGCGATTTCATTGTGCTCTTGGCGGCTGTGGGGTCTTTGACCAACACCCTGTATCAAATTCCCGCCTGTATTTCCGAGTATCAGCAGCTTAAGGGCATGGACGGCAGGATAAACGCCCTGTTGACTCCACAAGTCAAAACCACCTGGGGAGTTGAAGATATACATAAAATCGATTCCATTTCCGCACAAAATCTGAGCTTTTCCTATGAAGACGGAAGCGGGGAATCCCGGGGAAAAAGTCTCTTTGAAGGCTTGAACATAGACTTAAAATCAGGGGAATGCCTGATATTAAATGGAGCGTCAGGCTGCGGCAAATCCACGCTGTTGAAAGTCTTTGCAGATATCCTAAAAGGCTATGGCGGGGCTATCCTCTGTGGCGGTAAAGATCTGAGGGACATTAAGGAAAGCGCCTTTTGGAATCGGATTTTATATCTAAGCCAGGAGCCTCAGCTTATTTCAGGCACGATCAAAGAAAATATCACAATGTTCCAGGATGCGGATGAAAGGAAGCTCAACCACGCATTGGCGCAGGCGGGATTGACCAGTCTTATCCCCAAGTTTCAAAATGGGATAGACACCCCTGTCTCCATGCTGAATCTATCCTCAGGAGAGCAGCAGAGGATATGTCTTGCCAGGGCTTTTTACGGTGATTATGACGTGATTATTTCCGATGAAAGCTTCTCCGCAATAGACCCTGACTCGCGCGGGGAGATATTCGGAAAGCTCCTTGCACAGCTCAGGGAAAAGTCCCAGATACTGATCATGTCCTCGCATACGGCTTTTGAACATAGCGCCCAGGACAGCGTAAAAATTCTCAATATGGGAGGAAAAGAAGAATGAAAATGTTGGAGAGACTGAGGGCCACAGCCATAATCCTGAAACATCATAAGCTGAAATTCGCGGCTTTGCTGATGGTATTTTCATTGACATCCTTCGCGCTGCCTTTGGCTGCGCCCTTTATGATACAGTCTATCATGGGCAGCATAGAAAGCGGCGCGAGCGCAACTCCATGGATGGTTTTTATACTGATTCTGGCAGCCTTATTCCTGCTCACATTGGATTACCTGGTGAATGTATATGGAAATGTGATGTGCGCAAACCTTATTTACAGAGGCTCGGCGGACTTGTACAAAGACCTGTTCGCGCTGCCCTACGGGGAAAGGGAATCAAAATACAATGAGGAAGATTTGCTCCAGAATATTACCGCATTTACCGATTCCGCGCTCTCCTTATGGGTCATGATGATCAGCTTTGCCATCAGTGTGATCGTAATGGGCGTTCTGTTGATTTTGTCGGCTCATGTCCATTATACGGTCTCCCTTTTTGTCTTGGCCCACATCGGCATCACCATTTTTGCAGGCAAAAAAATCAATGACATCTCTGAAAAATATGCCGCCCGGCTCCAGGACTTTGAAGCCGAAAAAAACAAGAATATGGAGGAGCTTATGTATCAGGCGGATTTCATCAATATGAACAGCCTGCAGAGCATCATGAAAAGCCGTTTCGACCAGACCAGAAAAGATATTTTCCGTGTCCAGACCGAACAGTTGAAACAGAATAATCTCTATACTTCCCTGCAGAGAGTCATCAGCGAACTGGTAAGCGGATTTATTTACCCTGTTTTGGGATTTTTGCCCGGCAGCGGAAAAATATCAGGAGGAAATCTGGCTTCCGTTAAAAGCATCATTGAAGAGTCGGAAAAGCAGACCCAGAATATGCAGCAGATGGCGGCTTATATCCCCTATAATACCGTACCGATCGACAATGGCAAGGCGCTTTTTGGCCTGAAAAGGGAAGCAAAATCTGAAAATCCTGACAATAGCTGCGCCCTGGCCATCGACAAATTATGCTTTGAAGCAGAGGGCAGAAGTATCCTTTCGGATATCAGTTTCAGCGTAAAAGAAGGGGAGCATATCGCGATAATGGGGGAAAACGGCAGCGGAAAATCCACTTTGCTCCGCTGTATCATGGGGATGTATGCTCCCACATCCGGCAGTATAACACTGTTCGGTAAATCCCCCGCAAATGATGCGGAATATTTGAGGGAAAATGGGATTTTTTCCTATATGCCCGCCGCTTCCCAGCTTTACGAAACTACCGTTGACGGCAATATCTTGATGGGCAGTTTCAGTGAGATAAGCCTGGAGAAAATTAAAAATGCCACTGGGGTCTCTGATTTTTCAGGCGGTGATATCTCTTCCGTATCCCAGCTTTCAGGAGGGGAACAGCAGCGGGTGAATGCCGCCAGAGCCTTTTCCAACAGCAATGCGAAAATCATTCTCCTGGACGAGCCTACAGCGTCCTTGGACGGAGAACATGCCGAGAAGCTGATGCGTTATATAAGAAGCTGCAGGGCTACCGTTATCTATACGACGCACCGTGAGGAAGAAGCTGCGTTTGCCGACAGGGTCATTCGGATGTGACTTTTTTCCAGGCTTTGCGGCTGTCACCGCCATATGCGCATCTGCTGAAGGCATCAAAGCCCGCCTGGGTTCCGGTTTCCTCCCTCCGGATCCGGAACCGGGGCTTATTGGGCGCTGCCAGACATGTGATAAGGGTGACGGCCCCGGCTGCCAATGTTTGAAGACAGGCCCGTCATACCAGGGCGGATGGGGGGAAAACGGCAACCTGCACCATGCACTTCTTCTTATGGCAGGCAATCCCATATTTCAGGACCCGCTCCATGCCATCCTCCAGCAGTGAGGCCACATACCCCATGTCGTCTATCTGCGCCATTGCCTCCCGGCAGCCTTTCTCAAAGTTCCCGTTCTCCGCGTACTTGACCTCTATGACGATTCCCAGGCCGTCCTCTTCCATTTCCACCAGGATATCGCTGTATCCGTCGCCGGACTCGACGTTGGAGGCCACGACCCAGTCCTCCCTGTGGGCCAGCAGGCCAAGGAGGATTCCATGATAGAAGTTCTCCTTCTTTGCGGTTTTCACGGCTGTATCGCGGATGCTGATGGTCTTGCGCAGATAGGCGTTGAACTGCCTTTCTACCGCCTCGGCATCCCCCTGGGGAAATGCGTTGCAGAAAGCGTCCAGCCTGGGCGCGTCCTTCCGCGCCTCCTCCTGGAACCACTCCTGTATCTGTTCCTCGAATATCTGCCGGATCTCCAGGTTCGGGATGGCAAGCCGATATACATCGGCCGCATCTGCGCCTGAGCCCCGCTGGGTCAGATAGCCGGTGGTGAAGAGCACGCTCCACAGGTTGTCTATGCTGTCATACAGCTCCCGGTAGGTCAGTTCCTGGCGGATGCGGTGGGTGACCGTCTCCCCGGCTACCAGGGCTTCTATCTCGCGCCTTGTGCTGGGCGTCGCCATCCGGATGAATTTCCGGATGATGTCGTTCCCGCTGGTGTTGATCCAGTAGGCTCTGGGAAAAGCCGCCGGTTCTGTGCGCAGCAAATCCACATAGTTGATAACGTCCCAGGGGCAGTACATCTCTGTGTCCCCAAAGCGGTATCCGTCATACCATTTCCGAATCATCTCAAATTTATCTTCCAAATGATAGTATCCCAGCAACTGTCTCACATCTTCGGAGGTAAAGCCGAACCGGGACGCGAACCTGACATCTGTGACAGAAAATACATTCAGATTGTTCAGGCCTGTAAAAATACTCTCTTTTGCGATACGAAGGCATCCCGTCAGCACGGCGAACTGCAGGCTGTCATTGGTCTTCAGCGCCGTGCCGAACAGGTTCCGGATGAGGGTGACCATCTCGTCATAATAGCCGCAGTGCCGGGCCTTGTCCAGAGGCACATCGTATTCGTCAATCAGTAGGATTACCTTCTGGCCATAATGCTTTCGGAGCAGCTTCGACAAGGTATAGAGACTGTCTGTAAGCATGTCGTCCGACATGGAGAACTTCTGGCGCCCACTGGAATCCAATGCTGCCAGTTGCCTGTAGCTTTCCTTTTCATCCTCCGACAGCCTCGGGCTCTCTTTCAGAAAAAGGAACCGCATGGCTTCATTCCCGATGACAGTGCGCAGCATGGCCTTCGCCCCAAGGAAGTCCATGGCGCTCACGCCTTTTAGGGTAATCGAGATTACAGGGAATCTGCCCATGTATTTTTCGCAGTAGACTGTAGCCCTGCTGATTTCCAATCCTTCAAACAGCTCGCTCCTGCACCCGCATTCGAAAAAACAGCGGAGCATATTCATGTTCAGGGACTTTCCGAACCGCCGGGGACGGGTGAAAAGGTTCACTTCTCCCCAGTTGTCCAGCAGTTCCCTGATCAGTCCTGTCTTGTCCACATAGTAGAAGCCTTCGGTCCTTATCTTTTCGAAATTCTCAATCCCAATAGGCAGTTTCACCTTGTCCTTCATGACCATAATCCTTTCCCCAATATAAAGTATGCTTATCTGTCCCGCATATGGCCTGGTCGTTCCCCATACAGCGAATCAGCCATTCTTGGGGGGCATTCCAGCTTTCGTTTAACATAGATTCTATTTGTTGTTTCCATTCATTTTAGCAAAGGCAGAAGGCAAAAGCAAGAAGTGATTTGCTGTAGTATGTTTTCGATAGCAGAGTTCTGTGGAGTTCTGCAGCGCATAGCGAAAACTATGCTCTTTCAGCTCAGGAGAAAATGTGCTACAATAGGAAAGGGCATCCTTGAAAGCCAGGGATGGTCTGTAGATACTGTCCCTGAAATGGGTAGCGTTACCTCATGGGGCATGTGGGGAGGTTTTTTGATGATATTTCCAAAAGCATGGCAATCTCTGCAGAATTTACACGGGATTCTGCAAAGATGGATGGATCGGTTTCTGCCTAATGCGGAAAAGCGCCAGGCGCGGGAGATTCTGGGGCTTATCTGCCGGAAATGCCATGCGGAAGAAGCAGGGACAGAAAGTGGAGCAGATGCATCAAAGAAGAGGCCGCCAGGGAAGCGAAAACGCTTTCTGCACATCTTATGGGAAGAATGGAAAGAGCGCAAATGGCTGTCCGTTATCTGCCATCCGGTTTTTCTGCAAAGGCAGTACAGCCTGGAAGTCCTGGCAGGTCTCTGCGGCTTTTTGCAGGAGGAAAGCCAGGGATGTCCGGAGGGGATAGGGCAGAATTTGTATTTTGCCCTGTGCATGGCATATGGCTTTTTCACGGATGGCGATGGTACGGCGGATGGCACAGCGGCTGCTGACAGGCAGGCGAGGTTGGCGGTATCGCCTGGGGCGGAAAGCGAATATAGCCGTTTGAAAGGGCTGCTTGCCGCTCATCCCAGTCACCGGGAGTATGTGCAGGATTTACGGTCCTGGTCTGACCTGATAGAAGAGCGCCGGTTCTTTTCTTTCTGCAGGGAGGCATGCTGCCTCTGGCTGGGCATGGGGGATCGGGAACAGCGGGCCGCCTTCGGGGAGGGCTTTCCGGACATGGCGGAGCAATGGCTGCTGATGTCCTCCCTCCCCGAGTCCGATACGGAATTTGTCTTCCGTAACCTCTGCCGTCTGCCGCAGCCTCTATTTTCACGGCAGCTGGCGGCGAAAATGCAGGAATACGCGGATCTGTGCCGGGAGCGGCAGGAATTTTTCCAGGCGTTCGTGGACGCGCTGGATCATACGGGAGATGGGCATTCCGTCCATGAATGCGGATATGTGCCGCTTATGCAGCGCTTCAGTGCCCTGAAGGCACGATATGGTTCTGCAGGGGGCTGGAAAAAGCATCTGTGCAGCCGCAGTTTCCAGAACGAATTCCGCGACTGGGTGCTGCACCCGCGCCATGGCGGCTATGTCAGCTCCTGGGCCAGGTATCTGGAATACTATGGGTGGCGGGAGGTGCGCAGCCAGTTCGGCGGCAGCTCGCCTTTTGAGGAAGAGCTGCTCGGGTGGCTTAAGACCGATTTGTATTTCAAGGAGTACGAGAAACGCTACCAGAAGGAGTCGGCCTGGAAGGGGCAGCAGATAGAAAAGGCCTATTTCCGTGAGTTGTTCCCCCTGCCGGAACGAAGCGAAGGAAAGCTTGAGGTGCTCCGCAAGGCAGAGCAGGGGAAAACGATCGACGCAAAGAAGGCATCGGAAGCCCTCAGCGAACTGTACGCGTATGATGAAACGGCGCTGCGCCGTCTGACACAGGTGACCAATAGCATGGTGCGTTTCAATTTCCTTCTGGGCGCGCCAAAGAGCAGGGGAGAGGCGGCATGGGGGGATGCGGTCTGTTTTCTGGAGGATGAGGTCCTGATCTACCGCAGGGAGGAAGACGGGACCTGCCGTATGAGCCACGCTGCATTTTTTGACATGATCGCTCACATTGTGGACAGCAAGGCGGACTGCCACATGACGCATCAGAAGTCTTTCTATCAGGAGGAATTTATAGATACGGTCTGCAAAAATATGTACCTGTACGAATGCTATGTATGCGGTAAAACAATTAAATAAAGCCAAAAAAACGTATATGCTTCCGCTTTGCCGCCTGGAGAGGACTCGGCAGCTTCTTCTTTACATCCTGCGGGGCATCAACGCCCAACTAAAGCAGGGCACGATGTCCGCCCTCCTCCGCCCCCCCGCCTTCCCCCCTCCACCGGCCGAGCCGGCGTACCCCGACAGCGCCCAATAGGTGGCGCCGGACACCGCGTCGATGCTGGCCGTGGTCGACCCGGCCGCCAA
>CAMQOJ010000013.1 GCA_947003375.1 uncultured Lachnospiraceae bacterium | reverse complement strand
GTGGGGGTGGCGGAGCCGGAGGAAAGGCGGACAGCTATGAGCTTTGGGTAGGGCTGCTGGCCATTGCCATGTACGGAGCCCATTCCCTAATCAGCTTCCAGCAGGTGTTGAACGCGCCGCTTCTCTTCCTGGTGCTGGGGCTGTGCGAGGAAAGGTTGAGGAGAGGAGGCCATCATGAAGTGGAAGAAGTTTAAGGTAAAGACCATAACGGATGCGGAGGACATCATCATCAGCACCCTCTATGACATAGGCCTGGAGGGCGCCCAGATTGAGGATAAAGTGCCCCTGACCGCCCTGGAGAAGGAACAAATGTTCGTGGACATCCTGCCGGAGGGGGCAAAGGACGATGGAATCGCGTATCTAAGCTTTTTCGTGGAGGTGGGGGAGGACGGAAAGCTGATGGTCTGCGGAGAGCCCACGGAGGAGGAGGCCATTCTGGAAAAGCTGCGGAGAGAGCTGGAGGAGCTGCGGCAGTTTAGCGATATCGGCGAGGGCAGCGTTGAGGTGGACGAGACGGAGGACATCGACTGGATCAACAACTGGAAGCAGTATTTCCACCAGTTCTATATAGACGATATCTTGGTGATTCCTTCCTGGGAGGATATAAAAGTAGAGGATGAGGGCCGGATGGTGCTGCACATCGATCCGGGGACGGCTTTCGGCACGGGGATGCACGAGACCACCCAGCTGTGCGTGCGGCAGCTTCGCAGATACATGGCACCCGGCGCGATGGTTCTGGACGTGGGGACGGGCAGCGGCATCCTGTCGATTCTGTCCCTGATGTTCGGTGCGGGGCATGCTGTGGGCACGGATCTGGACGAGTGCGCGGTGGAGGCAGTGGCAGCAAACTCCGAGGCCAACGGCATCGAGCCTTCCCGGTTCGAGCTGTTGATTGGCAATATCATTACGGAGAAGTCTGTACAGGACAGGGTGGGCTACGGACAGTATGATATCGTCGTGGCCAATATCCTGGCGGACGTGCTGGTGCCGCTGACCCCTGTGATTGTAGACCAGCTGAAGCCAAACGGCATCTACATCACTTCCGGCATCATAGACGACAAGGAAGCCACCGTGGTGGAGGCTGTGGAAGCCGCGGGCTTTCAGGTGCTGGAGGTGAACCGTCAGGGAGAATGGGTCAGCGTCACGGCCAGGCTGACGGCCCGTTAATCGTTCGTCATGACAGAGAGTGTGGAAATGACGTTGCGGAGAGGGTGCTTTCCCGTGGATTGGCCATAGCGGCTGCATCGGCGCGACGGGATGAGAGGGAAGAAGCTTTCGGTGTCCGGGGACAAAAGACCGGACGGCCCACAGGAGAGAGGAATGTATCAGTTTTTTGTGGATCCGGTACAAATCAATATACCTGACAGGCGTGTCATGATTAGGGGCGAAGACGTGAACCATATCAGAAACGTCCTGCGCATGCGCAGGGGAGAGGAGATTGTCGTCAGAAGCGGCCAGGACGGCAGGGAGTACCGGTGCGCCGTCCTTTCCATTGACGGGGACGAGGTTCTGTGCGAGTTGCGCTTCATCAAAGAGGACCAGGTGGAGCTCCCGGCACAAATCTACCTGTTCCAGGGGCTTCCCAAGGCGGACAAGATGGAGTTCATCGTCCAGAAGGCTGTGGAGCTGGGCGCCCATCAGGTGATACCGGTGGCTGCCAGCCGCTGCGTGGTGAAGCTGGACAACAAAAAGGCCGCCGCGAAAAGGATTCGTTGGCAGGGCATCGCGGAGGCCGCCGCCAAGCAGAGCAAGAGGGCCATTGTCCCGGAAGTGACAGGAGTGTTATCATTTGCCCGGGCGGTGGAAAAAGCGTCACAGATGGATGTGGCCTTGATTCCTTACGAGCTGGCGGAGGACATGTCCTGCACCAGAAAGCTATTGGAGGGCATCCGTCCGGGGCAGAGCGTGGCGGTGCTCATAGGCCCGGAGGGCGGCTTTGCGGAGACGGAGATTGGCCTCGCACAGGAGAGCGGCATCCGGCCGATTACGCTGGGAAAGCGGATTCTGCGGACGGAGACGGCGGGACTTGCCGTGCTGTCCTGGATGATGTATCTGCTGGAGGCGTAAGAGCAGCGCCGCGCACTGCTGCGGAAACAGAATCTGGCTTATGGCGGCCGGGCCGCAGGGACAGAGACAGAAGTCTCGGCATATGATAGTATAAGTCGATGAATGTTTCCGGCCCTGGACTGCAGGGGAACCGACGCGGCACAGGGGCGGGGGCGTCTGCTTGATAAAGGAGCAAGAGCATGGAAATATATCTGGACAATTCCGCCACCACCAGAGTCTTCCCGGAGGTGGCGGAGCTGATGCGTAAGATTATGTGCGAGGATTACGGCAATCCGTCCAGCCTCCATATGAAGGGAGTACAGGCAGAGCAATATCTCAGAAGCGCAAAAGAGACCTTCGGCAGAATTTTGAAAGTGAACGAAAAGGAGATTTTCTTCACCTCTGGGGGGACGGAATCGGACAACATGGCGCTGATCGGCTGCGCCAGAGCGGGTGCCAGGAGGGGGAGGCATCTGATCACCACACAGATTGAGCATCCCGCCATCCTGAATACCATGCGGTATCTGGAATCAGAGGGCTTCCGGGTGACTTATTTGCCAGTGGATGCCTGGGGACGTATATCTCTGGAGGATCTGCGGCAGGCCATGACGCAGGAGACGATTCTGGTGTCCATCATGCATACCAACAATGAGATCGGATCCATCCAGCCCATCGGGGAGGCTGCAGGGCTGGTGAAGCGCATGAACCCCCACACCCTCTTCCATGTGGACGCAGTGCAGGGCTTCGGAAAGGCGAAAATCTATCCCAAGCGCATGGGCATCGACCTGCTGTCCGCCAGCGGGCACAAGATTCACGGGCCCAAGGGCATAGGGCTGCTCTACATCGGCAGTCAGGTGAAGATTCAGCCTATCATCCACGGCGGGGGGCAGCAGATGAACCTGCGCTCCGGCACGGATAATGTGCCGGGAGCCGCTGGCTTCGCAAAGGCCGCGGAGCTTCTGTATGCGCATTATGAGGATGACATAAAGCGCCTGTACCAGTGCAAGAGATATTTCTGTGACGGCGCAAGAAAGCTGGAGGGCGTGAAGATTAACGGCCTGTTGCCAGGGGAACCGGACGGGGCCGGAACGGCACCCCACATCGTCAGCGTGTCGGTGGAGGGCGTGCGCAGCGAGGTGTTGCTGCACGCGCTGGAGGAGGAGGGAATCTATGTGTCCGCAGGGAGCGCCTGCGCCGCCAGGAAGCCCCAGCCCTCAGCTACGCTGAAAGCCATTGGCATCGAAAAGCCTATGCTGGAATCCACCATCCGCTTCAGCTTTTCCGTTTATACCACTCAGGAAGAACTGGACTATACATTGCGGGCAATGTATGATAAAATTCCCATGCTGCGCAGATATACCAGGAAACGTTGAAGTATGGGGAAGGCCCGTGTAAGCGAGCCTTCCCCACATGAAAGCCGGGAGAAAGGACAAGCCATGTTTACAGCTTTTTTGATAAAATATGCCGAAATCGGCATTAAGGGAAAGAACCGTTATCTTTTCGAGGACATGTTGGTGCACCAGATGAAGCTGGCGCTTAAAAAGTGTGAGGGACAGTTCTTGATTCACAAATCCCAGGGGCGCATCTTTGTGGAAGCACGGGGAGAGTTCGATTTTGAGGAGGCGGTGGAGGGGCTGAAGAAGGTCTTCGGCATTTCCGGTATTTGCCCTGTGGTCTATGAGGAGGATCAGGGCTTTGAGAAGCTCTGTGAGAGGGTGGTAGCCTATGTGGATCAGGTCTATCCGGACAAGCATAAGACATTCAAGGTGCATTCCAGAAGAGCGCGCAAGGATTATCCCAAGGAGTCCATGGAGATTAACGCGGATTTAGGGGAGGCCATCCTGAACGCCTACCCGGAGATGCGCGTGGACGTGCATGAGCCGGAAATCCTGCTGAATGTGGAAATCCGTGAAAAAATATATATTTATTCGGAAATCATACCGGGCCCCGGCGGCATGCCAGTGGGCACCGGGGGCAAGGCCATGCTGCTTTTGTCCGGGGGCATAGACTCTCCGGTGGCAGGATACATGATAGCAAAACGGGGCGTGAAGCTGGACGCGGTGTACTTCCATGCACCGCCCTATACCAGCGAGCGGGCCAGGCAGAAGGTGGTGGACCTGGCCAGGACGGTGGCGGAATACGCGGGGCCCATCTGGCTCCATATCATTAACTTTACGGACATCCAGCTTTATATCCATGAGAAATGTCCTCATGAGGAGCTGACCATCATCATGCGCCGGTATATGATGCGGATTGCGGAGCATATCGCGAAGGACACGGACTGCCTGGGACTGATTACCGGCGAGAGCATCGGGCAGGTGGCCTCCCAGACCATGCAGTCCCTGGCTGCCACTAATGAGGTGTGCTCGCTTCCTGTCTATCGTCCCCTGATTGGCTTCGACAAGCAGGAAATCGTGGAGGTGGCCAACCGAATCGGTACCTTTGAGACATCCATCCTGCCCTATGAGGACTGCTGCACGATTTTTGTGGCCAAGCATCCCGTGACTAAGCCCAACCTGAATGTCATCCGCCGCCATGAGCACAATCTGGACGAGGGGATAGAGGAACTGGTGCGGACTGCCCTGGAGACCAAGGAATTGATAGTGGCAGGGGCATAGAGCGGAAAAGCTTTGGCATAAAAAAGGCCTCCCGGGTCTGCTCCCAAGAGGCCTCTTTGCCTGATGCTTCGGCGCCTATGTACATGCGCAGGTTAGGACAAGCCTACGCTACGATATAGGGCTTTAAGAATTCCAGTACCTCGTCTGCACCTTCCTCTGTGTGGATGTTCAAGTCGATGGGTTTGGACAGATCTAAGCTGAAGATGCCCATGATGGATTTCGCGTCAACAACATATCTGCCGGAGACCAAGTCGAAGTCGTAGTCGAACTTGGAGATGTCGTTTACAAAGGATTTGACTTTGTCGATGGAATTAAGGAAAATCTGTACTGTTTTCATCTTCTTTACCTCCTGTCTGATTTACCTTCCAGTCAACATATTAACGGCTGGCGGCGCAAAAGTCAAGGCGAAAACAGTACAAAAAAAGAGGGGAATAATCATGAAAACTGTGGCATTGTATAATCTGGGCTGCAAGGTCAATTCTTATGAAATGGATGTAATGCGCCAAATCCTTCAAGAAAAAGGATTTGGCATTGTGGCATTTGATGAAAGAGCCGATATCTATATCGTGAACACATGTACGGTCACCAACATTGCCGACAGGAAGAGCAGGCAGATGCTGCACCGGGCCAGGCAGCTCAATCCTGACGCGGTGGTGGTGGCGGTGGGCTGCTACGTGCAGACGGGCCGGAATGCGGTGGAGGAGGATCCGTCCATCGACCTGGCCATCGGCAACAACCGGAAGAAGGATGTCGCGGCCATTCTGGCGGAATATCTGGAGAAAAGGGAGGCCGGAGATAAGGAGCGGCAGGGGGACAAGACGCTGCAGGGAGCGACGGTGCCGGATATCGGCCGTACCTATGAGTATGAAGAAATGAGGCTGAAACGCACAGCCGGGCATACCAGGGCCTATATCAAAATCCAGGACGGCTGCAACCAGTTCTGCTCTTACTGCGCCATTCCCTATGCCAGGGGAAGGGTCAGGAGCCGCAGAATGGAGGATGTCCTGGAAGAGGTGCGGGGACTTGTAGAAGCCGGTTACCGGGAAGTGGTGCTCACGGGTATCCATATCAGTTCCTACGGAATCGATTTCGGGAAGGGCGGACAGGAAGCACAGGGTGTGGCAGGCACGGAAGGAAAAGGACAGGAGGGACGGCTGCAGCCCAGATATGATGGGCACAGCAGGCTGGCGGAGCTGACAGAACAGATTCATGAAGTAAGCGGGCTGGAACGGATTAGACTGGGGTCTTTGGAGCCGCGGATTGTCACCGCAGAGACTGCAGGGCGGCTGGCGGCGCTTCCGAAGCTCTGCCCCCATTTCCATCTGTCCCTCCAGAGCGGCTGCGACGCTACCTTAAAAAGGATGAATAGACATTACACCGCCGGGGAATACTATGAAAGCGTGGAGCTTTTGCGGGAGTGTTTTGACGAACCTGCCATCACCACGGATGTGATTGTAGGCTTCCCCGGGGAGACGGAAGAAGAATTTGTCCGGACAAGGGAATTCCTGGAGAAGGTGGGATTTTATGAGATGCATGTCTTCAAGTATTCCAAGCGGGCCGGGACAGCGGCAGCTTCCATGCCGGACCAGGTGCCTGAGCCCGCCAAGTCCAGGCGCAGCGCGGAGCTGATTGCCATGGGGGAGAGGCAGTCAAAAGAATTCCGAAGGCGCTACATAGGAAAAGAAGCCGAAGCGCTCCTGGAGGAGACGCGGGAGATAGGAGGCCGTATCTATTGCATCGGCCATACCGGCGACTACGTGAAAGTGGCTGTGGACATCACCGGCCGAGAGGGGGAAGGCGCCTCCCTGATAAATACGCTGGTAAAGATACCGGTCAGGGAGTTCCTGACAGATGAAATTTTGATGTAGCTTGAATTTTTGGCGAAAATGAGGTATGATGAAAGGAAGTAGTAGTATTGGGCGCTTTGGAATGTTCAAGGTTAGGCCTGCCTGGGCGGGCAGATGGGAGTCATGACATGCAGAATCTGGAAAATACACAATACTTCAAGGTAGACTCGGAACCTGCCACCGGAGCGAAGGTGGTGCTGGCCGCCGTATATGAGGCGTTGACAGAGAAAGGCTACAATCCGGTTAATCAGATTGTCGGGTATATCATGAGTGGGGATCCCACCTATATCACCAGCCACAAGAATGCGCGGAGCATGATTATGAAAGTGGAGCGGGACGAGCTGGTGGAGGAGCTGCTGACGGAGTATATCCGCACGAAGGAATGGGAGTAGGGGACGAAAAGGAGGCGGCTATGCGCATAATGGGTCTGGATTTCGGCTCTAAGACGGTGGGGGTGGCTGTCAGCGATAGCTTGCTCATCACAGCCCAGGGGCTGGAGATCATCCGCAGGGAGAGAGAGGACAAGCTGCGCCGGACATTGGCCCGAATTGAGGAGTTGATTTTGGAATACGAGGTGGAGGAGATTGTGCTGGGCCTCCCCAAGAACATGAACGCCACCGAAGGAGTACGGGCGGAGCTGACGGCGGAATTTCGGGAGAAGCTGGAGCGCCGGACAGGCCTGCCCGTTGTCATGTGGGACGAGAGGCTGACCACGGTGGCGGCGGACAAGGCTATGATAGAGGCCGGTATCCGCAGGGAGAGACGGAAGGATTATGTGGACAAGATTGCGGCTGCCCTGATACTCCAGGGATACCTGGACAAACGCAGCCACGGACAGACAGAGAAAGAGGATTGAAATGCACGCCTCCATGTGAAGGTGTGCGTGAGGTGCGGAAATGGCAAAGCAGGAGAAGATTACGTTCACGCCGGAGGGAGAAGAGCCGGTGGAATTCTATGTGCTGGAGCAGACGAGGATAGGCGGCATTGACTATATCCTTGTCACGGATGAGGAAGAGGGCGACGGAGAGGCGCTGATTTTGAAGGACATGTCTCGAGACGGGGAGCCGGAAGGGCTCTATACTATCGTGTCCGATGACCAGGAGCTGGAAGCTGTAGCCGGCGTATTCGAGAACATGCTGGAGGACGTGGAGCTGGAGAATGCGTGAACGAAAGCTTCGGGGCCTGGGCGGAGGCTATGCCCTATCGGTCAGGACAGGAGCCTGCAGGCAGGGGGTACGCGCGGAGTTGGGATATGGCGTTTGATAAGGGGAAAGCAGAGAGGCTTTTGAAGGACAGAGGCCTGAGAGTCACCAGACAGCGCATGGCAGTGCTGGAGGCCATCGATTCCTGTCCCCGGGAGCATCTGACTGCGGAAGAAATATTTGAGTTGGTAAAAGCAGACTGTCCGGACATCGGGCTGGCTACTGTTTATAGAACCATACAGTTGTTGGGGAGCTTGCATCTAATCGACCGGATTAGTTTTGATGACGGGTTCGTGCGCTATGAGATGGGGAGTGCTCTGGAGGGCACGGTAAGACACCGCCATCATCATCTGATCTGTATCAAATGCGGCAGGGTGATTTCATTCCAGGACGATTTACTGGAGGAGCTGGAGGGGAAGATCATCGCGACTACCGGATTTCGTGTTGTGGATCATGAGGTAAAGCTCTACGGCTACTGTGTAGAATGTGGAGGAGATATTAATTGAAGAAAAAAGAGAATAACAACGGTTCCAGACTAAAGATAATCCCCCTGGGGGGACTGGAACAAATCGGCATGAACATTACTGCGTTCGAGTATGAGGACAGTATTGTTGTGGTGGACTGCGGCCTGTCGTTCCCGGCGGACGACATGCTGGGCATCGATCTTGTGATTCCCGATGTGACCTACCTGAAGGACAACATCAGCAAGGTGAAGGGCTTCGTGATCACCCACGGCCATGAGGACCATATCGGAGCGCTCCCCTATGTGCTCCGGGACATCAACGCGCCCATCTATGCCACCAGGCTCACCATGGGCATCATCGAGAACAAGCTGAAGGAACATGAGATGACCAAGAGCGTCAAGCGCAAGGTGGTGAAGTTCGGCCAGTCCATCAATTTGGGGCAGCTCCGGGTGGAGTTCATCAAGACCAACCACAGCATCGTGGACGCGGCGGCGCTGGCCATCTACTCCCCGGTGGGCGTAGTGGTGCACACAGGGGACTTCAAGGTTGACTACACTCCTGTATTCGGGGACGCCATCGACCTCCAGCGCTTCGCAGAGCTGGGCAAGAAGGGCGTGCTGGCGCTGATGTGCGATTCCACCAATGCGGAGCGGCCGGGCTTCACTCCCTCGGAGCGCACCGTGGGTGCCACCTTCGACAATTTATTTGAGGAGCACAAGAATACCAGGATTTTCGTGGCCACCTTTGCCTCCAATGTGGACAGGGTGCAGCAGATCATCAACACGGCGTACAAGTTCGGCAGGAAGGTCTGCGTGGACGGCCGCAGCATGGTGAGCATCATTGAGACGGCCAGGAACCTGGGCTGCATCAGCATCCCGGACAATACCCTGATCGAGATAGAGCAGATGAAGGACTATCCCAGCGAGAAGCAGGTGGTGATCACCACCGGGAGCCAGGGGGAGAGCATGGCGGCCCTGAGCCGCATGGCCAGCGGCATGCACCGCAAGATTACCATCGGCGCGGGGGACACGGTGATTTTTTCCTCCAACCCCATCCCGGGCAACGAGAAATCCGTGACCAAGGTGATCAATGAGCTGATCCGCAAGGGCGCGGACGTGATCTTCCAGGACGCCCATGTGTCCGGCCATGCCCGCCAGGAGGAGATCAAGCTGCTCTACGCGCTGATCCGGCCCAAGTATTCCGTCCCCGTCCACGGGGAGATCAAGCATCTGAAGGCCCAGGCGAAGATTGCCCAGAGCCTGGGCATGGAGAAGGAGAATATCTTCATCCTCTCCTCCGGCGATGTGCTGGAGCTGGACAAGAACCGCGCGGGCGTCACGGGCAGGGTTCCCGTGGGGGCCATTCTGGTGGACGGCCTGGGCGTGGGCGATGTGGGGAACGTGGTGCTGCGGGACCGCCAGCATCTGGCGGAGGACGGCATCATGGTGGTGGTCATGAGCCTGGACCGTGTAGGCGGAGAGCTGGTGGCAGGGCCCGATATCGTGTCCAGGGGCTTCGTGTATGTGAAGGAATCCGATGAGCTGATAGAGGAGGCCCGCCAGATCGTGGACGAGGCCATCGTCAGATGCCTGGACAGAGGGATTACGGACTGGGGGAAGCTGAAGAATACCACAAAGGACGCCCTCAGCGACTTCGTCTGGAAGAAGACCAAGAGGCGGCCTATGATACTGCCGATTATCATGGAAGTGTGAAGCGCGGGAAGAAGTTCCGGGCCCGCAGGCGTTTGATATCGCGTTGCGGGCATATGGTTTTTTTGCTGTATGTGCCGCTTGGGGCGGCATGGAGGTCAGGATGAAAGTAACGAGTATAATAGCTGCAGTGGCGGGCGCTATCTTCCGGGTGGTGATGGCGGTGGCGGTGGTGTATGTGATCTACCAGGGGGCCGGGATCTGTTATGACTACGGCTACCGTATCTTCACGGAGCCTGCCATGTCCTCCGGAGAGGGCCGGACGGTGACGGTGACGGTCAGCACTGACATGTCCCCGCTGGACATCGGAAAGCTTTTCGAGGGCAGAGGGCTGGTGCGGGACGCCAGGCTCTTTGTGCTGCAGTATTATCTCTCGGAGTACAGGGAGGACGTAGGCCCCGGGACATTTGACCTGAGCACGGCCATGACCGCGGAGGAGATGATGCAGGCCATGGTGGTGGAGGAGGCCGGGGAAGAGGACGGCGAAGGGGATTCCACAGGAAGGGGAAGCTCCTCCGGCCAGGGAGAATCCTCCCCGGAGAGCGGCCCGCCCGCCGGGGGAGGCGCGCCCGGCGGAGAGGACGGCACAGGGGATGCGGCCGGGGAAGGGATGACCGGGGACGGTGCGCCCGAAGACACAGAGGGAGTTGGCGGGGAACCGGAGGCGGAGTGACGCCATCCCGTATATAAAGAGGAAGTATGATCATAGATGAGAGAATGGCGTCTTTCATCGATTCGCTGGACAGGGGGAATACGGCCTTCCTGGACGAGATAGAAAAAGAGGCGCTGGAGAATCAGATTCCAATCGTGCGCAAGTCCACGCAGAGCCTGCTGAAGTTTCTGCTGGCGGCCAGGCAGCCGCGGCAGATTCTGGAGGTGGGGACCGCGGTGGGCTTTTCCGCGCTGTTGATGTGCGAATACGGCCCGGAGGGCTGCCATGTGACCACCATAGAGAAATATGGGAAGCGGATTCCCGTGGCCAGGGAGAACTTCCGGCGGGCCGGGCGGGAGGACCAGATTGCCCTCCTGGAGGGGGATGCGGCGGATATCCTGCCGGAGCTGACGGGCAGCTTCGACATGATCTTCATGGATGCGGCCAAGGGGCAGTATATCCGTTTCCTGCCGGACAGCCTGCGGCTGCTGGCGCCAGGGGGATTCCTGGTGTCCGACAATGTGCTGCAGGACGGGGACGTGACAGAGTCCCGCTTTGCGGTGGACAGGCGCGACCGCACCATCCATGCCAGGATGCGGGAGTACCTGTACGAGCTGAAGCACCATCCCCTGCTGGAGACCGTGGTGCTGCCGGTGGGGGACGGGGTGACGGTCAGCATAAAAAAGGAAGCATAGGGGAAAGGAAGGCAGGATTATGGCGGGGAGAAGGAAACCGGAGCTTTTGATACCGGCGGGGAGCCTGGAGGTGCTGAAGACCGCGGTGATGTTCGGGGCAGACGCCGTGTACATCGGCGGTGAGGCCTTCGGGCTGCGGGCCAAGGCGAAAAATTTCTCCATGGAGGAGATGGCGGAGGGCATGGCCTTTGCCCATGCGAGGGGCGTGAAGGTGTATGTCACGGCCAATATCCTGGCCCACAATGAGGATTTGGAGGGGGCGGCGGCCTATTTCCGGGAGCTGCGGGACATGGAGCCGGAAACGTGCGACGGGCTGATCATATCCGATCCCGGGAGGTTCACCGCCGCCCGGGAGGTGTGGCCGGAGGCGGAGATTCACATCTCCACCCAGGCCAACAACACCAATTACCGCACCTACCGATTCTGGTGGGGGCTGGGGGCGAAGCGGGTGGTGTCCGCCAGGGAGCTGAGCCTGGCGGAGATTCGGGCCATCCGGGAGCGAATCCCGGAGGAGATGGAGATAGAGAGCTTCGTCCAGGGCTCCATGTGCATCTCCTATTCCGGGCGCTGCCTTTTGAGCAATTACTTTACGGGCAGGGATGCCAACCAGGGCTCCTGCACCCATCCCTGCCGCTGGAAGTACGCGGTGGTGGAGGAGACCAGGCCCGGGGAGTACCTTCCGGTGTACGAGAACGAGCGGGGCACATATATATTCAATTCCAAAGATTTGTGCATGATAGAACATATACCGGAGCTGGTGGAGGCGGGGATAGACAGCTTCAAGGTGGAGGGGCGCATGAAGACGGCTCTGTATATCGCCACGGTGGCCAGGACCTACCGCAGGGCCATAGACGATTATTTCGTCTCCGGGGAGCGCTACCGGGCGAATCTGGACTGGTACAGGGCGGAGATCTCCAAGTGCACCTACCGCCAGTTCACCACGGGCTTCTACTTCGGCAGGCCTGCCGGGGAG
Organism: uncultured Lachnospiraceae bacterium; assembly: GCA_947003375.1. Lineage (GTDB taxonomy): Bacteria > Bacillota > Clostridia > Lachnospirales > Lachnospiraceae > Acetatifactor. The sequence goes on along the minus strand of CAMQOJ010000013.1, from coordinate 10,206 downwards.
GCCCAGATTTATGACAACAGCACTTATGTGAACGAATATATTTATCTGGGGAACATCGAGGAGGTGGCTGCGGGGGATGCGCTGCCCTGGAGAGAGGGGAGGGAAGACGGGAATGTCTGCAAATTGGCCCGGTTCGAGCAGCGCAACAAATTTTCCGTGGGAGAGGCGATTGAGATTATGAAGCCGGACGGGAGGAACGTGCCGGTGACCGTGGAGGCCATGTACAATGGGGAAGGGGAGGCGGTGGAGAGCTGCCCCCACGCCAGAGAGACCATATGGGTACAGCTTTCCGAGGCGCCTGCGCCCTGGGATCTGCTGCGGCGGGAGAACCGCGCGGAGGCGCAGGCAGAGGCCTGAGGATTGGCGGCGGAATCCGGAATCCGGGACGGCAGGGGCCGGGGGTTGTGTATTCCGCCGGGCCTGGTAAGCCGGCCGTCCCGAGCCTCTATGCAACCTGCCCTGCCTTTGGCGGGGGAGGGCGCTTTTTTTGGCGGAAAGCGAGAAATGACATTTGGGGTATTGCATTTTGGGGGAAATTAGGGTATTTTATAGAAAACGAAATGTTGGCGCGGTTGTATGCCACCGTTTCCGCACATCGGTATTCAATGAACGAGGAGGTTCCATGGTAAGGAGTTACTTTGGGACTTTTTTTATGTGGCGGATTCTCGGGATGCGGTCGATGGAGGACAGGGAGAGAGAAGGGAGAAGGAAAATGTGTGAAGTAGTGAAGGTAGAAGAGATTTTCGCCAGCAAGGTATTCACCTTTGGCAAGATGAAGGAAAGGCTGCCCAGGAGTGTCTATAAAGAAGTCAGAAAAATCATGGATCAGGGGGGCGAGCTGTCCCTGGCGGCCGCGGACGTGGTGGCCAAGGCCATGAAGGACTGGGCCGTGGAGAACGGCGCCACCCATTACACCCACTGGTTCCAGCCCCTTACTGGCATCACGGCGGAGAAGCACGACGCTTTCGTGACGCACCCGGATGAGGACGGCAAAATGATCATGGAGTTCTCCGGCAAGGAGCTGATCAAGGGCGAGCCGGACGCATCCTCCTTCCCCTCAGGAGGCCTGCGGGCCACGTTCGAGGCCAGGGGCTACACGGCCTGGGACATCACCTCCCCGGCGTTCCTGAAGGAGGACGCCACGGGAGTAATCCTCTGCATCCCCACGGCGTTCTGCTCCTACACCGGGGAGGCCCTGGACAAGAAGACCCCGCTGCTGCGCTCCATGGAGGCAATCAGTCAGCAGGCGCTGCGCATTGTGCGGCTCTTTGGCAACGAAGGAGCCACGAAGGTAGTGGCCAGCGTAGGGCCGGAGCAGGAGTACTTCCTTGTGGACAGAGAAAAGTACCTTCAGCGGGAGGATCTCATCTTCGCCGGGCGCACCCTGTTCGGCGCTCCCGCGCCGAAAGGCCAGGAGCTGGAGGACCATTACTTCGGCACCATCCGCGAGCGGGTGGGCGCTTATATGAAGGACCTGAACGTGGAGCTGTGGAAGCTGGGGGTGACGGCCAAGACCCAACACAACGAGGTGGCCCCGGCCCAGCATGAGCTGGCTCCTGTCTATGAGACGGCCAACATTGCGGTTGACCACAACCAGTTAGTCATGGAGACCATGAAGAAGGTGGCGGGCCGCCATGGCCTGACCTGCCTGCTCCACGAGAAGCCCTTCGCCGGGGTGAACGGCTCCGGCAAGCACAACAACTGGTCCCTGGGCACGGACAATGGGGTGAACTTGCTGGATCCCGGCGAGACCCCCAACGAGAACATCCAGTTCCTGCTGGTGCTGGCCTGCATCATCAAGGCTGTGGACACACATGCGGACCTCCTGCGCCAGAGCGCGGCGGATGTGGGCAACGACCACAGGCTGGGGGCAAACGAGGCCCCTCCCGCCATCATCTCCATTTTCCTGGGGGAGCAGCTGGAGGACGTGGTGAAGCAATTGGTGGAGACCGGCGAGGCGGCCCATTGCCTGGAGGGCGGCAAGCTGGAGACTGGCGTGTCCACGCTGCCCGATCTGGAGAAGGACGCCACGGACAGGAACCGCACATCGCCCTTTGCCTTCACGGGGAACAAGTTCGAGTTCCGCATGGTAGGCAGCGCGGATTCCATCGCCAGCCCCAACACCACCCTGAACGCCATTGTGGCGGAGGCTTTCTGCGAGGCGGCCGACAGGCTGGAGCAGGCGGAGGACTTCGATTTGGCGGTGCACGACCTGATTAAGGAGTACATGGGGGCACACCAGAGGATTGTCTTCAATGGCGACGGCTACTCCGAGGACTGGGTGGCGGAGGCCGAGAGGCGGGGGCTGCCCAACATCAAGTCCATGGTGGAGGCGGCCTGTACCCTGACCACGGACAAGGCGGTGAAGCTCTTCGAGAAGTTCGGCATCTTTACCAAGGTGGAGTTGGAGTCCAGGGAGGAGATTATCTACGAGACCTATGCAAAGACCATCAACATCGAGGCCAACACCATGATTGACATGGCCGGCAAGAAATACATCCCTGCCGTGGTGAAGTATACCAGGCAGCTTGCGGACACCGTGGTGGCCGTGAAGGAGGCCGGGGCGGAGCCTGCGGTGCAGGCAGAGCTCCTGGGCGAGGTGAACGGGAAGCTGACGGCGGCCCAGGAGGCGCTGGGGAAGCTGATTCAGGCCACGGCCCGGGCTATGGCCATGGAGGATGTGAAAGCGCAGGCGTTCTTCTATAAGGATGTAGTCAGGACGGCCATGGAAGAGCTGCGGGCTCCCATCGATGGGTTGGAGATGATTGTGGACAAGGATGTGTGGCCGGTGCCTTCTTATGGGGAGTTGACGTTTGAGGTCTAGGAGAGGTCATGGCAGCGGCGGGGCCGGAGGGCAGGGGATTCTCTGCCGTGGCTCCGCCGCTTTCCGATTATTATGAGGCTGCGGTGAGGCTGGCGGCGCAGGGCCTCATCGTAAAGCTCACAGCTCAGGTGAAGCCAACAGCACTCCTTACGCGAAGCCAAAAGAGGGTGGAAGGGGGCACGCAAGGAGCGGCAGGCTGATATACACGCATATTTCGACATCCGGAATCGATTCAATCCGGAAGGAAGCCGTCTCCCCGTAATAGCGGCGGATGCGTTCCGCAATATTGTGCAGACCATACCCACTGAAGGAATCGTCAGCCTGCTCCAGCTCCAGAGACAGCCGCAAGCGAGCGAGCTTCTCTGCGGAAATGCCGGCACCATCGTCCGCCAGCTGTATGGTCAAAAAGGAATCTGTCCGGCAAAGCGTAAGAGCTATGCTTTCCTCCCGGTTGGCAAAGCCATGTACAATACAGTTTTCCACCAGCGGCTGCAAAAGCAGCTTTAAAATGGAAATCTGAGAAAGCCCATCCTGGGCGTTGAGGCAGAGACGAATTTTTTCATCGAAGCGTTTATTCTGTAGTTCGAAATAAAGGGAAATGTGCGCCAGTTCCTGTGAGAGAGGGATAAGCTCCTTCCCTCTGCTCAGACTGATGCGATAATAGCGGGATAGGCTTTTTGCAAGCTCGCCGCCCTCCTTTACATCCCGGTTTTGTGCAGGCCAGATGACGAAATCCAGCGTGTTGTACAAGAAGTGGGAATGATTTGTGCCTGCAGGAGTTTCGGCTCATTATCCTTCAGGCGCTGGCCAGTCAGGTATTGAGTTTCCGTCATCCGCGCATTCGGCTGATCATATCGTTGAAATTGCTCTGAAGCCAACCGATTTCATCCCAGCCGTCAACCGTGCAGTATGCCTATAGATTTCTCTGCTGTAGCTTCCGCATCGTTTCGGACAAATTCCGTATGCGCCGTGAAACAGTGCCAGCATAAAGCGAGGCTAGCCAGAAATGATGCAGTCCATCGCAAGGGCGGCCAGGGCGAGCCGGAGCGGGAACGGAAGGGCATCGGAGGAGAAGCCGGAGGGAGAAGAGACGACCAGGCAGTATGCGCTGGGAGGCTGGGAGGAAATGGCGGCAAAAATGGTTGATTGACAAAGTAAATTCCACTTTGCCACAGTAAAAGCAACCCCTAAGCATCTATTTTGAGATTTTTTGAAAAAATAGATGCTTTTTTAATCAATTCGATGTAAAATACAAGGCAAGAGACATGGTTTTCCATAAAAAAGGGCACAGGGAACCAAGAAGTGGATTTACGCTGTTTTTTTGTCAAAGTAAAATCCATCCCTGCTTTTCCAGCCCTATGGATATGTGTGGCATCATGTTTCGGATTGGACGGCGTGTGGTTAGCGGCTATGCAGCCGTCCTTTTTCAGCCGTAGTATTTATTGGAAACTTCTTCATATGCCTCTTCGAAAGCGTCCAGGTCCGATTCCAGCCGGCATATGCGTTCTTCATAATGCATGATTGCCTCCAGCGCATCCTGGTATCTTGCGTACAATACGTTGTACGTGATATCGGCCTGCCCCAGATCATGCAAGCTGTATGTCTCAAAAAGGTTCATGACAGCCCTCCTTTGAAAAGCGACCTGTTCAATGTGACATCATCCGGGGGGATCCTGCGGCATCCGAGCAGGTCCAGGAGCGCAGTAGAAGACGTTGGTCCTCCTGCCGCCCTGGTGGTCGGATTCCAGGGCGGCAGGGTTGGAGAACTCGGAGCCGTTGTCGGCAAGCAGCACGGGCATGAGCCTTTCAAAGCGGTCCAGGCGGAGCTCAAGGTAGAGCCTGTCCACGATGTCGATTACGGACTGGGAGTCGTTGTAGTCCCTCAGGAATGCGAGCATGAGCCCCGTCGCCACGAAGTGGATGGTCAGCAGCACCTTCCCGCCTTTGGTGCCCTCGACGGAGTCCAGCTGCGTGATGGGGAGCCCTGGATTCCGTCCCATGAAGTCCAGGAAGTCCTGGTAGGTGCGCCCGATGCGGCATCCCCTGTCCACCTTGTACTGCTTCTTCCGCCTGCGCCTTGCATAGCGGACCTTCCTGGGCAGGTCTATATTCCTTGCCCTGAAAAGGTTATAGTCCACCAGGCGGTAGAGGGTGCGTTCACTGGCCATGATGGAGTCGGTGTTGTTCACAAAGATATGGTGGAGGGACTGCCCTTTGAAGAGGATCGGGGAGACCATGCCGTCGAGGCGGCGGATGTCCCCTTCGGAAAGGCAGATCCCCTCCCTTGCCTCTGAGAGGACGGCCCTGTACTCGCTGTGGGCGAGGACAGGGTCATAGAAGCATTTCTGCAGGGTGCACCTGTTCCTGTCAGGGCAGCCGTTGCATACATAGGGCGGCTTTTTCAGCCTGGGGCAGGGCTCCTGCTCGAAATCGGGGCACACACGGTTGCAGTCCTTGCAGGACCAGCAGAAGCGGTTCCTGGTGCAGCCGTCACACAGGCGCCTGCGGTCGCATCCCTGCCTGTGCACGCACGCGTTATAGGCTTTCCCCATAGCGCCTGTCCTGCGGAAGACGAGATGGTTCCTCACCTCCTTGGAAATGGTCGTGCAGTCCTTTCCGAGCTCCCTCCCGATCTGTTTGAAGGAATCCCCGCGGTCCAGCCCATTGCGGATGGCGGAGCGGTCATCAAGCGATAGATGTCTTGCCATGGTCAAAATCTCCTTGTAGATAAGATTTCCGAAACATGGCCAATAATAAGGATACTATAAAGACAGGCATATGGGTAGTGCCAGACTGCGGGGAGCAGGCCCCAGGACTGCCCCCACCGGATCCTGGGGGCTGCAGACGCTGGCAGTCCAAGACCTTGGGGCCTTGCCCCAAGCCCCACAAGGGACCAGTCCCTTGACCCCTTATCTGGGCGCTGCCCAGACCCGTCCTGGCCGGAGGCAGGGAAAGGTGCACCGGCACCTTTCCTGCTGGGGCAGGATAATCCGTGGCCCTTGTGTCAAGGGGCTTTCGCGGCATAACGGGGCCCCTGGCCCCATTATTCCACGGTCCCCTTGACACAAGGCCCCGCTCCGGCCATGCTGCAGCCCCCTGCGGCTCCAGGGCAGGCAGTCCAGGTGGGGCAGAAAGCGCAGGCTGCCCGGCTTGCCGTCAGCACGCCAGGCCATCTCCGCTTCGTTGAGGGCTATTGTCCACTGCATCTGTGGGGGAGCGGCCGGTATTTGGTACTGTAGATACGTGTAGGGGGATGCCGGGGAGCTATATGTCGAAGTATATGTAATAATTTGCCAAAGTAAAATCCACCCTTTTGATTTGCCAAAGTAACTTCCACTGTTTTGTGTTGAGGGGTGGAATTTATTTTGGCAAATAACTTGGCGGCAAAAATTTGAAAAAATTTGAATTAGGGTATTGCAAATTGGAAATACTTCGTGTATAATATTTCAAGTGGTAAGACATAGGGCTATCGCCAAACGGTAAGGCAACGGACTCTGACTCCGTCATTTCAAGGTTCGAATCCTTGTAGCCCTGTTATACAGACCCCGGTGGAGAGATTCATCGGGGTTGTTTTTTGCAGTAAAATCAAGGGTTTGCGGGATTCCCCCGTGTTTAAGGCCAATGGAAGTGCAGACCGAAATGTTATCGAAATAAGGAAGATTTTCCTGTTCTTTCCTATAAAATCCTGACGGATAGATTATTTTATAGATTATTGCAACACAACATTCAGAGCCGGATTTGCGAGGGTTTCATGGACTTTCGGTCCGGGATTGGTATGGTGTCCTATTTATGCTTGCGAATGGCCTTTGTATTGCCGTGCAAGGTATTCTTGCTGCAGCAGCATATTTGGGGCGCTTTTTGCGCCCGTTTATAAAGGGAAAAATGATATGGAACAGTGAAAGGCATTTACGATGAAGCAAAATATTTACGGATAAAGCAATCCCCTAGCTGTTAGGGTGGATATCGGCTACGGACAGGCAGACTCGTTAGGAAGTACCTGATTGAAATCTTAGCCCCTATGCACAGGTATTGTAAATCTGGATTTTCCTTTATTGTGGTTAATTATGTTGCTTATGGTGGTCTTGGAAACTCCGTATTCTGCAGCCAGACAGGAATAGGAGCTGCCGGTGTTGTGCTTACGGATAATTTCAGCTTTTGTGTCTGCTGATAAAAGCGGCTTTCTCCCCGGCTTATTCCTGCTGGTTCCATTGATGATGCTTTCCAGTACCTGGACTCTTTTTTCCAGATCCAGTATTCTTTTCTCACAATCCTCGTTAGACAGCATAAATATCACCTCGTTCATAATTATATAGGAACGAATGTGAACTGTCAATGTTTATCTGTAGGGCAGACGGTTGATGAAGTGAATTACGTCTTCTTTTTTGATCAGATACCGCCCGTCAAGAACCAGGGCGCGCAGCCGTCCGGATTGGATATGGTCTAATATCCGGTTCTTTCCCATGTGCAGCAATTCCTGTGCCTGTCTTCTTGTCAATAGATCCGGGTAGTCTTCTAACATCTCTTTTTCATCTCCTCATGTTTTAGAAAAATGTTGATTATGCCGGTCGGATTGGTCTGGGGCGGTTTAAGCCGGTTGCGTTCGGACTTGCAGCTGCCCTTTTTGATTCAGCTCCGGTGAAACTTTTCTGCCAGATACTTTTTGAAATCATCGGGCCTGACCTGCCATTTGCCGCCAATCTTCTGTGCAGGCAGTTGGCCGGACTGTATGAGCCTGTATGCAGTGGTCTTTCCTATGTGCAGGATAGGGCAGATATCTTCCAGTATTAAGAGTTCTTCGTTCGTCATGTCGGTGGCTCCTCTCTTTCTTTTTACTGCAGTGTTCAGAGAAAATTATTATTAAATAATTTCATGCTAAACAGGATTGATAAATATGCTGATAGATGATTTTAAATAATATTGGCTATGAACAATAGAGTAAGCTGGCAGATTTGTCGGCAGGAAATGTTGGGACGAACGTCTGGTTGACGGTTCTGCGGGACGGACAGGATTCTGTTGGCAGCAACCTGATGGAACTATGTATGTTGCAGACAAAGGTCAAAATGTAGAGATGAAAGAACAGCCTTTTCAGGTAAAGAAACAAGGAGGTTGACGGGGATGACGAACCAAAAGAGTACAGAACAAGATAGAATCAAAAATGCGGCGGCAGTAAGCTGCAGATATTCCATGCATACGATGTCGTTTTGCGTAAGGCTTGCTCGCCGGGAGGCAAAAGTGGTTAGGGATAAGCTAGTTGCCTATTGCGAAGCAGAAGGGCTTCGGTATTATGAGCATAAGAATGGATGGGCTGATACAAAGGAGCTGATATTTCCAGGATTCCTGGCTTATGGTTTAAATTCAGTGAAAGTAAAGGCCATATCAAAAGATACAGGTGGTATTTATTTCCTCCAGATTAAGGTAAATCCAAGGATGATGTTCCATAAGGACGCGCATCCGTTTGTCTATATCGCGGATGCGGATGATATCAGGAAGAGCCTGGACAGGATCCAGGACTTTTTGGACATGACAGATATCAATGGTATACCGAAAGGAGCCTTTTATATCCAGAGGATAGATTACTGCGCAAATATCCGTTTAGGGTCGAGGCAGGAGGTCGAGGAATACATGCGGCTTGTCAGGAAAGGGTTATGCCCTCATCTCACAACAAGAAAAGAGGAATACAGCAAAACACAGGGAAGGTGGATACCGACCCGGAATTCATTTACCGTGTATTGTGGCTCCTATGAATTTACCGTGTATGACAAGTGGAGCCAGATGATGGGGGAAAAGGACAGGTACAAGGCCGAAGATATTGCGGAGGCCGAAGGCATCGTCAGGGTGGAGTTAAGGGTAAAGCGCAATAAGGTTCGATATGAGAAGAAGAGAACCGATTGTGAAAGCGAAATAGAGTATCTGATGAAAACTGCCGAGATTTCCGAAAGGCTTTTGGATAAGTATTTACGGGAGTGCTTCGGGACGGGATGTTTTGTGAAAGCTTCCAAAGCGGAAGAGTTGATAAGAGAAAGCAGCTATAAAGATAAGACCAAAGAACGTATGTGCAGGATAGTCAGAGATACAGCTAAGAGCGGCCTGGAGAAAGCGAGCCTGCGCTATGAGAAAAAGCATAAGGACTTTTATAATATGATGAGCAGGTTCAATGCTCTGGGGATATCGCCCATTACGATTAAGCAGCGGTCAGAAATCGAGTGTCTGGAACATCCCATAGAATATATTAAGAACCAGAATGCGAATCTGCCGGAGTAGTGGAGAAATAAAAGCAGCACAAGGCATAGGGGGAAAGTGCGCAGATTTATCATTATATAGTACTGCCACTCCTTATGGGAGATGCAAACTTTGTGAATCTGGCGGTGAAAACCCACGAGGATAGGAAGTATTTGCACATTTGGCATAAGAACAAAAGGGGAATTGAGAGATTGGAAGTATAGATGAAAGAGAAAGTTTTGTGGTGTTGATTTGTAGATTGACGAACAGGAAAACAAGTGTAGTAGTGGTCAAATAACAGCTATAGGGGGCATAATCTGACGATAACTATTTGTGGAAATCATCATGTGCCTGTTCATCCAGTAACCGCTGAATATAGCCATATAAATACTTTTTGTTTTCATCTGTCAGCTTAGAATACAGACTGACTATCTGGTCATCGAGGAATTGTGAGTCTTCCGCAAATATGGGTTCGATTCCGTTAGACAGCCAGTCCTGATTGACATGGAAAGTACGGCAGATATCTATAAGGACACGTTCAGTCAGATTAATTTTATTTGTTTCTATGTTTCCAAGATTGGAGCGGGAAATATTTATTTGTTCAGCAAAATCTTTTTGGCTTAAATGCAAAATGTTTTTCCTTAAGTCCTTAATACGTTCGTGGGTCTTCACAATATACACCTCCAATTTCAAAACATTTTAACACACGCAAAAATGCTTGTCAAGGACAGCCCTTGCGAGATGTTGAATTCATAGCTTTGTGAGGCCCGACTATTCAGGATTATGGAATAAATGAATAAAATAGAATGCTTGATACAATCATTAATGTGCGATTATATGCTTGACACAAGCCAAAACGGGTATTATAATGATTATCACAAGCAAGGGAGGGATGCTAATATGAGAGTAATTGAGGGTTCGGATGACATACGCATAATGGCATCGAAATTATCGGATGAGAATAAAAAGTACGTGGTTGCTGTTGCCCAGGCATTGCTTTTTACGCAGGAGGGGCTAAAAAGCGAACAGAGGCAATCGGATAATAAGGTCTGTCTTATGGCTCGCGAGCAATAAGATTATTAATGAGAAATTTTGAATTATAGGGTAAAACTAAGGAGGATGAACATGAATAAGTTTGAGCAATTGTTTGTTTTAGGTATTGGG
>CAMQOJ010000012.1 GCA_947003375.1 uncultured Lachnospiraceae bacterium | reverse complement strand
TACAAATATATCTTTGAAAAAATGAAAAAAGAAGAAGATTTGGACAAAAATCGGAGAATAGGGAATGGAACCTTTCTCCGATTTTTATTATAATGACAGCTATGAAACGCAGGTGAAAACTGGATGCAGGAAAAGGGGGAGCGGGGAAGATGCAGGGCAGAGGAGAGGAAAGTTTGCTGGTGAGGCATCTAGGCAGGCGGAGGGTCAGAGGGCTGAAATATACGTTTTTAGCGGTTCCCTTTGTAATCTATATATTCGCAATGAACTATGTGCCGTTGATAGGATGGCTGTATTCCGTATTCGATTACAAGCTGGGACAGAGGTTCCTGGATTTCGGGAACATGGTCTTCGTAGGACTGGACAATTTCAAGAAACTGTATAATGAGCGCTCCGAGGTGATGCGGGTTCTGCGCAATACCCTGGTGATGAGCGGCCTGGGCCTTTTAACCACGCCCCTGCCGGTGGTGTTCGCTATCCTGTTCAATGAGATAAAGGGAAAGCATTTCAAGAAATTTGTGCAGACCACTACCACGCTGCCGAACTTCATTAGCTGGATCACTGTGTACGGCATCGCCTTTGCCTTTTTCTCCGTGAACGGATTTGTGAGCACAGTGCTGCGGCAGTTCGGGATTGAGCCGTCGCCCACGGGCATCCTGGGGGATGTGGACAAGGTATGGCTCCTGCAGTGGTTTCTGGGCATCTGGAAATCTTTCGGCTGGTCGGCCATCATCTACATCGCAGCCATCGTAGGGATAGACTCGGAGCTTTTCGATGCGGCCAGGGTGGACGGTGCGGACAAGCTTCAGACAATCTGGCATATCACGGTGCCGGGCATCCTGCCCACCTACGTGGTCATGTTCCTGCTGGCGGTGAGCAATATCCTCACCAATGGCTTCGACCAGTATTTCATGTTCTATAATCCGCTGGTGGCAGACCGGATTGAGGTGCTGGATTATTATGTGTATAAAGTAGGATTCATCATCAATGACTATCCCTATTCCATCACGCTGGGGATGCTGAAGTCGCTTCTGAGCATAGCCCTTTTGTTCACAGCTAACGGACTGTCAAGGAAGATTAGGGGAGACGCCATAGTTTAGTGCGCAGATTGCACCGGGGGTCTTGCACCAATTGTTTACGATGAAGCATACGGGGGTAAAAACATGAGGCACAATAAAAGTACAATCAAAGTTTCGGGACAGGAGAGAGCATTGCAGGTGGTGAACTTCCTCTGCATGGCACTGGCAGTATTCCTCTGCATGTATCCTTTCTGGTATCTGATTATCTATTCCCTTTCGGATCCCGCCCAGGCGTCCCGGGGGGTGTGGTTGCTGCCCAAGGGCTTCACCCTATACGCATACCAATGGATTATGGAGAACACGAATTTCGGGCATGCGTTCCTGATTTCCACCTCAAGGACGCTGATCAATACGGTGCTCTGCCTGCTGGGCTCTTCACTGTTTGCCTACCTGGTGACCCAGAGGGACATGATTGCCAGAAAATTCATCTACAGATTCGTAATCATTACTATGTATCTTGGAGCCGGACTTGTTCCATATTATATTACTATGAAAAGCTATCATCTCAACAATTCCTATCTGCTCTATATCATACCGGGCATCCTAAATGCCTACTATGTGATTTTGATAAAAACCTTTATCGAGCAGATTCCCGCCTCTCTGGAGGAGTCCGCCAGAATGGACGGAGCGGGATTCTTCAGGGTCTATGCCAGAATCATACTGCCCCTGTCCAAGCCTATCATCGCCACAGTGGCGGTGTACGCGTCCGTAGGGGCATGGAATTCCTGGCAGGACAACTATCTGCTGGCCCAGAGCCCGAAGCTGCAGACAGTACAGCTGCTATTGTACAACTGCATCAACCAGGCCCAGGTTCTGGCTGACAGCATGAAACAGGGCCTGGTACAGGCACCGGGGGCAGTGGCTCTGTCAGCCGAGACCATAAAGATGGCTACCACTATCGTGGCGGTGCTGCCGGTGATGATGGTATATCCTTTCCTGCAGAAGTATTTCGTAAAGGGAGTCATGATGGGGGCTGTAAAGGGGTAATGACCTTTTTATAGTAGCAATAGTGGAACTGGAAGAAAAAAGGAGGATGCGAAATGAAGAGACAGAGCTTGTGGAAAAAAACGATGGCACTGGCTTTGGCGGCAGCGCTGCTGGTAGGCGTGAGCGCCTGCGGGAATGACAGCGGCAGCGGAGGAGGAAGCGCTGAAAGCGGCGGCAGTGCGGAAGAAGCTTCGGATGCCAGCGGGGGCGAGCAGAGTGAACAAGGCGGACAGGAGACAAAAGGGGACGATGAGGTAATCACCCTTACCGTGCTGGGTTCCATGGGAGGCACGGACGGTGTCTCCACGGATGACCCTATCGGTCGATATATCAAGGACGAGCTGGGAATCGTGCTGGAGTATACACAGGTATCCAACGACCGTCTGAAGGTCATGGCGGCAGGCGGCGATCTGCCGGACATCGTCATGCTGCATGAAGCGCCGGAGATGGTGCAGAACCTGATTGACGCAGGAGCCCTGTGGGCCATGGACGAGTGGCTGGAGAACAATGGGGACAATCTGAAGGCAAAGCTGCCGGAGGCCCTGAAATATTCCAAGGAGGTGGTGGGGCAGGGAACCACATACTTCCTGCCCACGGAAGTGCAAATCGCCAATCCGGAAAGTCCCAACAAGAACGGCTTCGTCGGATTCTTCACCAGATGGGATTACTATAAGGAGCTGGGCTATCCGGAAATCAATACCGAGGATGAATACCTTGACGTGCTTAAGCGGATGGTAGAGGCCCATCCCACCACTGCTGACGGCAAGAAGGTGTATGCCCTGTCGGGATGGATTGACTGGGGTCTGTGGCCTTACAAAATCAGTTACCCTTTCAACTTCGGCTACACCAACCTTGACAACAACCAGCTCTACGATCAGGTGAACGATTTGTTGGAGGATGAGTTCCTGGATGAGGACGGCGTGTTCTGGAGAGCTCTGGCCTTCTTCAACAAGGCTTACCGCATGGGCATCATGGATCCGGAGGCTTTCACCATGAAAGCGGAGCAATATGACGCGAAGATCAAGAACGGCGAAGTGCTGGTGGCGGCATATAACTGGTGCCAGCCTGACACGGAAGTCTGCGGCGAGGATGCCGGCATGTTCATGCTGCCGGGCCCTTTCCCCTACATCGCGCAGATATATCCAATTGAGAGCAGCCTGGGATACATGACAACCAACGCACTGGTCATCAGCGCGAACTGTGAGCACCCTGAAAAAGCCATGGAGCTGTTCGACTATCTGAATTCCGATGAAGGAGCCAGGCTGGTACGTTCCGGCATCCCCGGTGAGGACTGGGATGTGGTGGACGGTGTTCCCCAGCTGATCGGCACCCGCCTGGAGAATTTCCTGAGCGGCGACACGGTGGAACCCGGGTATGTGAAGACAAGAGGGCTCGGCGTATATAACTGGCTGACTTCCCAGACTGCCACCAATCCGGCAGCAGACGGCTATCCGCTGGATCTGACATTGTCCAAGGAGTACAATCTACAGAACATAAAGCCTGCGGAGAAGGACTTCAGCGCTTATTACACGGATGGAAAAGCCCAGTATCCCGGCGAGGCCTATGTGCAGATGGTGGAGGACGGCAGATTCAAGACATTGTCCGAAAACGTGAAGACCGGCAGGCTGATGGAATCCGTCTCCGATGAATCCGCGAAGATTTTCAACAAGGCAGACGAGTATTTCCAGGCCAATATCGCGAAGATCATCACCTGTGCGGATGAAGCAGCCTTTGCGGCACAGAAGGAGAAGATGATCAGCGATGTAAAGGCGATGGGCTATGAGGAGGCCCTGGCGGAGCAGCAGGAGAAGTTCGAGAAAGCGAAAGAGACTGTTAAGTCTTTTAATTAACAAGGCTCTGCAAGTGAGCCGGAGGACATAACGGCAGTTAGTGTCCGCGCGCCTCGGGGGCTCAAGTAAAAATATCCATACAATATATTGTGCACAGGAGCTGAATTTTGCTTTCAGGCACAATATATTGTATGTTTTTTGCTTTTTACGATTTTTCGTCCTTTTATTTTTCTACATCCATGTCATCCGGTCTCCCTTTACATTTTGCAAACCATGCTATATATTTAGGTAAGACATGATTGCATGTCGAAAACATGTTTGAGGCATCGCTATTATCTGTTTTTCTGCATATCATACTGTATTCAGGAAAGGAACTCGCTTATGAACAAAATGAATGTAGCAACGGACGGAGTGGGCCGCCCGGATTTTTTGAGTATGGCTAAAGGGCCTGTGGCCATCCGCATGACCAACGACTACCTGTTTCATGCGCTTTTTCAGGATGACAATGAAGCGCTGAAAGGATTTATCTGCGCTTTGCTGAAGATGGACGCGGAACAGGTGAAATCGGCAGTAGTCATCAATCCCATTGAACCGGGCGCGTCCATCGGGGACAAAGATTTCGTCCTGGACATCAAGGTACTGCTGGACGACCGCGCTATCATCAATCTCGAGCTGCAGGTCATCAACCAGCATAACTGGCCGGAGCGCTCTCTGAGCTATCTCTGCCGGGCCTTTGACAACCTGAACCCCGGAGAGGGGTATCAGATGGTGAAGCCGGTGGTCCATATAGGGCTGCTGGACTTCACCCTGTTCCGAGAATACCCGGAGTTCTATGCCACCTACCAGTTCATGAATGTAAAAAATCATATGGTATATAGTGACAAACTGCAGCTTTCTGTGGTAGACTTGACTCACATAGACTTAGCCACTAAGAAAGACCGGCAGCACCGCATAGACTGCTGGGCAGCGTTCTTCAAGGCGGGCACATGGGAGGAGATCAAGATGATTGCACAGAGGGATGAAAATATCGCCAAAGCGGCGAACACTGTCTGGAAGCTCAGCCAGGAGGATAAGATTCGCCTCCAGTGTGAGGCCAGAGAGGACTACTACCGCTGTCAGCGCGACATGGAGAATTACATGAATGAGCAGGCGGGCATCATCGCCGAGAGGGAAAGCATCATCGCCAGCCAGGAGAGGATGATGGCGCGGCAGGAAGGGACGATAGCCCAGCAGGAGGGAATGATAGCCCAGCAGGAAGGGACGATAGCCCAGCAGGAGGGCAAGATAGTCCAGCAGAATGAAAGGATAGCCCAGCAGGCTGAACAGCTCTCCGAAAAGGACTCTGTCATAGAGGCCCTGAGGGCAGAACTGGAGCGTCTGAAAGGAAATTCCGCAGTGCCTGCGGGTAACTGAAGCGAAAAGGAGACATTCCGAAAGGAGAGCGCATATGCAGAAATATATCATGGCCCTGGATCAGGGCACCACAAGCTCCAGGTGCATTCTGTTCGACAGAGCGGGCGTCATCCGCTCTATGTCCCAGAAGGAGTTCACCCAGAGTTACCCCAAGCCCGGCTGGGTGGAGCATAATCCCAAGGAAATCTGGTCTTCCCAGCTATCGGTGGCCACGGAGTGCATGGCCATGGCAGGCGTGGGCGCAGAGCAGATAGCCGCTATCGGCATTACTAACCAGCGGGAGACTACGGTTTTGTGGGACAAGAATACCGGAGAGCCGGTATACAATGCCATTGTATGGCAGTGCCGCCGCACCTCGGACATGATTGAGGAATTGAAAGAGGACGGCTTTGACGAGAAAATCCGGGAGAAGACCGGCCTGGTGCCTGACGCCTATTTCAGCGCCTCCAAGATTGCCTGGATTCTGGAGCATGTGCCCGGGGCCAGGGAAAAGGCGGAAAAAGGGGAACTGCTCTTCGGCACGGTGGACACCTGGCTCATCTGGAACCTGACCAAAGGGGCCGTGCATGTGACGGATTATACCAATGCCTCCCGCACCATGCTGTTCGACATCCACAGGCTGGTCTGGGATGAGGAGATTATGGAGCGTTTCCGCATCCCGGCAGGAATCCTGCCTGAGGTCCGGCCTTCCAGCTATGTCTATGGGCATACCGATACTTCCGTGCTGGGCGGCCGGATTCCCATTGCGGGCGCGGCAGGAGATCAGCAGGCGGCCCTGTTCGGGCAGTGCTGCTTCCAGCGGGGCGAGGTAAAGAATACCTATGGCACAGGCTGCTTCCTGCTGATGAACACCGGAAAGGACGCCATCGCCTCGAGGTCAGGGCTGCTGACCACTATCGCTGCCGGGACCTGTGAGGAGCCGGAGTACGCGCTGGAGGGCAGCGTGTTCGTGGCGGGAGCGGGCGTCCAGTGGCTGCGGGACAGCATGCGCATGCTGAAAAGCGCCGCCCGGTCCGAGCAGTATTGCGAAGCGGTGCAGGATACCGCCGGGGTCTACCTGGTGCCTGCCTTTGCGGGGTTAGGGGCACCTTACTGGAACCAGTACGCCAGGGGGACAGTGGTGGGGCTCACCAGGGGATGCACGAAGGAGCATTTCATCCGGGCCACGCTGGAGTCCATCGCCTACCAGACCGCGGACGTGCTCCGGGCCATGGAGGAGGACAGCGGCATCCGGCTGAGGGGACTGAAGGTGGACGGCGGGGCCAGCGCCAACGATTTCCTGATGCAGTTCCAGGCGGACATCGTGGACACCCAGGTCCACAGGCCGGAGTGCATCGAGACCACGGCTTTGGGGGCAGCCTATCTGGCAGGCCTGGCGGTGGGTTACTGGGAGGACAAGGAGGAGATTAGGGCAAACTGGCAGATTGGCAAGGTGTTCTGCCCGTCCATGGAGGAAAAGCGGCGCGGGGAGCTGCTGAAGGGCTGGAAGCGTGCCGTGAAATGCGCCCTCCTGTGGGCGCAGGAGGCGGAATGAAGGACATGGACGGATTGCCAAGGAAAGACCCTGACGGATTTGGCATGGCAATGGATGAAGGAAACGAAAAAGGTGACAGAAAATGCAGCTGCGACCATAGCGGCTGCGTTTTTTTGCTTGTAATGGGAGAGAAATGTGGTAAAATATTGAAAAGGAAGGACATCATGTCAACTTCTGAATTCCAGGTGCACAGAAGCGCACGGGATTGTATACGCCGGAGCACACGAAATTATGGCAAATTATTAACATGGAAGAATGGTAATATCACAAAGGAATATTTAAGAAAGGAAGAGAATGAAATGCTGGTGCAAAAATATAAAGACATGCTGGCAGGAAAATCAGTCATAAGGGAGCTGTCGGAGTTCGCGACGGCCAGGGGCCAGGAAATCGGATATGAGAACGTGTTCGACTACAGCCTGGGGAACCCTTCCGTGCCCGTGCCCCAGGCATTTACGGACGAGATGATTCATATGCTGACAGACAGGGAGAGCAATGCGCTCCACGGCTACAGTCCCAGCCTGGGCATCACCGGCGTCAGGGAGGCGGTGGCGGCCTCCCTGGAGAAGCGGTTCGGCCTGCCCTACCGGAAGGAGCATATCTTCATGGCCTCCGGCGCGGCCGGGGCGCTGGCCCACGCCTTCCGCCTGGTGACGGAGCCGGGGGATGAGATCCTGACCTTCGCCCCCTATTTCCCGGAGTACGGCCCCTACGTGAACCTGACGGGAGCGGTGCTGAAGGTGGTGCCCCCGGACACGGAGAGCTTCCAGATCCATTTCGGGAAATTCGAGGAGATGCTCACCGGGAAGGTGATGGCCGTGCTGATCAACACGCCCAACAATCCCTCTGGCGTGGCCTATTCCGCGGCCACCCTCAGGAAGCTGGCGGATCTCCTGCGGGAGAAATCGGCGGAATACGGGCACGCCATATACCTGATTTCGGACGAACCTTATCGCGAAATCGTGTTCGGCGGCGTGGAGGCGCCCTGTGTGTCCGCCTTTTACGATGACACCATCATGTGCTATTCCTTCTCCAAGTCCCTGTCCATCCCCGGGGAACGCATCGGCTATGTGGCGGTGAACCCCAGATGCAGGGACGCGGAGACCATGGTCAACATGTGCGGCCAGATTTCCAGGGGCACCGGGCATAACTGCCCGCCGTCCATCATCCAGCTGGCCGTGGCCAAAGTGCTGGACCAGACGGCGGACTTAAGCGTCTATGAGACCAACATGGAAATCCTCTATCGGGAGCTGGTGGACCTGGGCTTTACCTGCGTGAAGCCCGGTGGGACCTTCTACATCTTCCCCAAGGCCCTGGAGGAGGACGCCAGGGCGTTCTGCCGCAAGGCGCTGGACTATGACCTGGTGCTGGTGCCCGGGGACACCTTCGGCGCGCCGGGATATTTCCGCATGGCCTACTGCATCGCCACGGAAAAAGTAGAGCGGTCGTTAAAGGCCCTGCGGCGTTTTGTAGAGGAGACCTACCGCTAGGGGCAGGAGGACTGGTAACAGCCAGGCCTCCGCAGAACAAACGTGCTGTCATCCGCCGGGGCCTGCACAGCAGACGAATCGGCGCCAGCCAGGAAAGCCTCTGTGCTTCCGGCAGGCAGTTGCGCGGAAATAAAATGACAGAATTGTCAGAAAGGCGGGATAATCGTGTATCAGGCAGGACTGATATTGGAGGGCGGCGGCATGAAAGGGCTCTACACCGCCGGAGTGATTGATTTTTTCCTGGATAGGGGCATAGAGTTTTCCAGCGTGTACGGCGTGTCGGCGGGGGCCTGCAGCATGTGCAGCTATCTCTCGAAGCAGCGGGGCCGGGCCAGGGACGTGTGCATAGATTACCTGGACGACAAAAGGTACTGCAGCCTTTGGAGCCTGCTGACCACGGGAGACCTGTTCAATGCGGACATGAATTACCGGCTGGTGCCGGAGCAGCTGAACCCCTACGACTACAAGGCCTTCGAACAGTACGGCGGAAAGGCCTACAGCGTGGCCACGGATATCGTCACCGGAAAGCCGGTCTACTTCCGGATACGGGACATGAAAAAGGACA
Source organism: uncultured Lachnospiraceae bacterium (assembly GCA_947003375.1). Lineage (GTDB taxonomy): Bacteria > Bacillota > Clostridia > Lachnospirales > Lachnospiraceae > Acetatifactor. The sequence continues at coordinate 13,619 of CAMQOJ010000012.1, read as the reverse complement.
TCGTGAAGATCCGGGCCTCCGCCTCCCTGCCCCTGGTATCCCGGAACGTGAGGATCGGCGGCGGGCTGTATCTGGACGGCGGGCTGATCGACTCTATCCCCATCCAGAGATCCGTCCTGGACGGCAACCGGAAGAACGTGGTGGTCATGACCAAGGAGAGGTCCTTCGTGAGGCGGCGGGTCAAGGCCCACATGCTCTGGCTGCTGCGGGCGCGGTACTGGCGGTATCCCAAGGTGGCGGAGCTGATGGCCCGCAGGGGGGCCCGCTACAATGAGCAGGTGGCCTATGTGGAGAGGCTGCGAAAGAGCGGCCAGGTATTCGTGATCCGGCCGAAGGCGCCCAGCGGCGTGGGGCGGGTGGAGAAGGACGGGAGGAAGCTGCGGGCCCTCTACCGCCAGGGCTACCGGGACGCGGCGGAGTCCTGTCAGGAGCTGCTGGCTTTCCTGGAGAAATGAGCGATCTGCACAGAGGAAGGCATAAAAGCGATATAAAAGAGAGAATGGAGAGTGAAGATGGAACAGTTCATTGAAATCATCAAGGCAATCATCTATGGCATAGTGGAGGGCATCACGGAATGGCTGCCCATCAGCAGCACGGGGCATCTGATCCTGGTGGAGAGCCTGATGCCCTTCCGCCCGCTTGAGAACGGCATTGGCGTCAGCGAGGAGTTCTTCGGCATGTTCGACGTGGTCATCCAGCTGGGGGCCATCCTGGCGGTGGTGGTGCTGTTCTGGGGCCAGATCTGGCCCTTCGCCCTGACCAGGAGAGAGCGGGAGGAGACGGGGGAAACCGGCGTCATGTCCTATTTCAAGAAGGATATCTGGATCCTGTGGTTCAAGATCCTGGTGTCCTGCGTGCCGGCGGCTGTGATCGGCATCCTGTTCGACGATGTGTTCGACGAGCTGTTCTACAACCCCACCAGCGTGGCGATCGCCCTGATCGTGTTCGGCGTGGCGTTCATTGTGGTGGAGAACTGGAACAGGGGGAGGAAGCCCAGGATACGCAGGCTCTCCCAGATCACCTTCCAGACCGCCTTCCTCATCGGCGTGTTCCAGCTGATCGCAGCCGTGTTTCCCGGCACGTCCCGCTCCGGCGCTACGATCGTAGGCGCTCTGCTCATCGGCGTGTCCAGGACGGTGGCGGCGGAGTACACCTTCTTCCTGGCCATTCCGGTGATGTTCGGGGCCAGCCTCCTGAAGGTGGTGAAATTCGGCCTTGCGTTCACCTCCATGGAGCTGACGCTGCTGATCGTGGGGACCGTGGTGTCCTTCATCGTGTCCCTTTTCGTGCTCCGGTTCCTGATGGGATACATCAAGAAGCACGACTTCAAGGTCTTCGGCTGGTACCGCATCGCGCTGGGGGCGGTGGTGCTGCTGTACTTCGGGCTGGCGGCGTAAAATCGAAAGGAGGAACCTCCGGCCATTTGGCGATTCTGCGGGCAGTGGCGGGAAAAACATGGGAATCCTGCACAAATACCACAGGCCTGACATCATATGCCGGAGGCAGGCCGCGGATTTCTGTACGATCCACGGGCCGTTTCCCCGGAATATTCAGCAGTGTCACGGAGCCGGGAGAGGCGTATCGGAGAAGAATGAACAGTATATAGTTGACTTTTTTGGCAAAAAGGAATACAATACAGCAGGGTAGGCGGGACGGCAGGGCCGTTCCACGCCTGTTTGCATCAACGGAACATAGATATGAGAGAAAGGAAGTGGGCAATTATGGCAGGAAGAAAATCGACGAAAACTGCAGCAAAGACTACGGAAACAGTAGTGGCGGAAGCTATCGAACCCAAGGCAGAAGAGATAAAGACAGAAGAAATAGCAGAAACCAAGGCAACAGAGCCCCAGGAGGAGCCCAAGAAGGCACCCGCGAAGAAGACTGTGGGCAGGCCTGCGAAGACGGCCAGGGCCGCCAAGACGGAGGCCCCTGCGGAGGAGGCCCCCAAGGCCGCGAAAACCGCCGCGAAGAAAGCGGCGCCCAAGGCGACTGGGAAGAAGGCTGTGGAGAGCGTTCTCCACGTCCAGTACGCAGGCAGGTCCTACTCACAGGAAGATCTGCTGAAGATTGCCAGGGATGTATGGAAATACGACCTGAAGCGCAAGGTGGGCGAGTTAGAGAGCGTGGAGATGTACGTGAAGCCGGAGGAGAACAAGGTCTACTATGTGATGAACGGCGAGGTCTCCGGCTGCTTCGACATCTGAAGCCCATACGGAAAAAGGATGCGGAAAACAGGATTCTTGCTTGGCGAGGATTCTGTTTTTTGTATGCGCAGGCTATTTAGATTTTTTTTAGAATTATTTTTGAGGAAATCGGTTGACAATGGATAGGGTAAGTGCTATTTTATGGTTAGTAGATGTTAGCACTCCCCTTAAATGAGTGCTAATAACAGAAAGGGAGGCAGCTTGGATGGAGCTGGATGAGAGAAAAAAGAAAATCCTGCAGGCAGTCATCCGCAATTACCTGGAGACAGGGGAGCCGGTTGGCAGCAGAACCATTTCCAAGTACACCGACCTGAACTTAAGCTCTGCCACCATCCGCAACGAGATGGCCGACCTGGAGGAGATGGGATACATTTTCCAGCCCCATACCTCCGCGGGCAGGATTCCTTCAGACAAGGGCTACCGCCTCTACGTGGACGCCATGATGGAGGAGAAGGAGCGGGAAGTGGTGGAGATGCGGGATATGCTGGTGGAGCGCCAGGACAAGATGGAGACGCTCCTGAAGCAGATGGCCAGGGTGCTGGCGCAGAACACCCAGTACGCCACCATGATCTCCGCCCCCCAGACCAAGCGAAGCAAGCTGAAGTTCATCCAGCTTTCCCGGGTGGACGCGGGGCAGATCCTGGCGGTGATCGTCATCCAGGGGAATGTGATCAAGAACAACATCCTGTCCGTGGAGGAGGAGCTGGACGACGAGACCCTGCTGAAGCTGAACATCCTGCTGAACACCTACTTAAACGGCCTGTCCATCGATGAGATCAACCTGGCCATGATAGCTGTCATGAAGCAGCAGGCGGGCATCCACAGCGCCATCGTCAGCGAGGTCATCGACGCGGTGGCGGAGGCCATCAGGGCTGAGGAGGACCTGGAAATCTACACCAGCGGCACCAACAATATCTTCCGCTACCCGGAGCTGGCCGACCAGCAGAAGGCCAGCGAGCTGATCAACACCTTTGAGGAAAAGCAGCTCCTGGGAGAGCTCCTCCAGGAGGCCCACGCCCAGGGCGAGGAGACGGGCATCCAGGTGTACATCGGCGCGGAGACCCAGGTACAGAGCATGAAGGACTGCAGCGTGGTCACCGCCACCTATGAATTGGGGGGCGGCATGAAGGGAACAATCGGTATCGTAGGGCCCAAACGGATGGATTACGACAAGGTCGTAGGCACGCTTCGGGCCATACAGACACAACTGGATGAGCTGTATGGGAAGAAAGGATAGAGCATATAGAGACCTATAGAAGCTGACAGAAATCGACACAGACGAAAGGAATGGAGGTTGACGATCGGGGATATGGCAGAGCAGGAAAAGGATATGGAGATAGAAAAGGATCAGGAAGCCCCCGGGACGGAGGACAGGGCGGAGGAGGGCGCTGAGGCGCCGGAGCCCGAAAAGGGGCAGCAGGCCGGGGAGGCCGGACCGGAGGAGACGGCGGACGAGGCCGGGGAAGAGAGCGAGGCGGCTCCGGAGGGAGTAGATCCCAAGACCTGGGCGGAGAAGCGCGCGGCCAAGAAGCAGGCCAAGCTGGACAAGAAAGCCCAGGGCTATAAGGATCAGATCGAACAGCTGGAGGACAAGGTGAAGCGCCAGCTGGCGGAATTCGAGAACTTCCGCAACCGGACGGAGAAGGAGAAGCACGCCATGTTCGAGACCGGCGCCAAGAGCGTCATCGAGAAGATGCTCCCGGTGGTGGACAATTTCGAGAGAGGGCTTGCCACGGTGCCCGAGGACAGGAAAGAGGATCCCTTCGTGGACGGCATGAACCGGATCTACAAGCAGCTCATGACGGAGCTGGAGAATATGGGCGTGAAGCCCATCCAGGCCCTGGGGCAGGAGTTCGACCCCAACCTCCACAACGCGGTGATGCAGGTGGAGAGCGAGGAGTACGAATCCGGCACGGTGGCCCAGGAGCTGCAGAAGGGGTACACCTACCACGACGGCGTAGTCAGACACTCTATGGTAGCCGTAGTAGTGTGAGAATGGTTCACAAGCGAACAAGTTCGTTTTGTAAACCAGCAGATTATCATTGGTTAGGTATCAAGGAAAAATTTCAAGATAAAGGCAGAACAATTCAGGAGGATATAAAAAATGAGCAAGATTATCGGCATCGACTTAGGTACGACAAATAGCTGCGTGGCGGTCATGGAGGGCGGAAAGCCCACCGTCATCGCGAACGCGGAGGGGGCCAGGACCACGCCTTCGGTGGTGGCTTTCACGAAGACAGGGGAGAGGCTGGTGGGCGAGCCCGCAAAGCGCCAGGCGGTGACCAACGCGGAGAAGACCATCGCCTCCATCAAGAGGGACATGGGCACGGACAACGGCCGCTCCGTGGACGGCAAGAGATATTCACCCCAGCAGATTTCGGCCATGATCCTGCAGAAGCTGAAGGCTGATGCCGAGAGCTATCTGGGGGAGAAGGTGGGCGAGGCGGTGATCACGGTTCCCGCGTATTTCAACGATGCACAGCGCCAGGCCACCAAGGACGCGGGCAAGATCGCGGGGCTGGACGTAAAGCGCATCATCAACGAGCCCACCGCGGCGGCGCTGGCCTACGGCCTCGACAATGAGAAAGAGCAGAAGATCATGGTGTACGACCTGGGCGGCGGCACCTTCGACGTGTCCATCATTGAGATCGGAGACGGCGTCATCGAGGTGCTGGCCACCAACGGCGATACCCGCCTGGGCGGCGACGATTTCGACAACAAGATCATCCAGTGGATGCTTTCCGAGTTCAAGAAGGCCGAGGGCGTGGATTTGTCGGGCGACAAGATGGCCATGCAGAGGCTGAAGGAGGCGGCGGAGAAGGCGAAGAAGGAGCTCTCCAGCGCCATGACCACCAACATCAACCTGCCCTTCATCACGGCTACCGCGGAAGGCCCCAAGCACTTCGACATGAACCTGAGCCGCGCCCAGTTCGACGAGCTGACCCACGACCTGGTGGAGAAGACGGCCATTCCCGTACAGAACGCCATGAAGGACGCGGGGCTCACCAATGCGGATCTGGGCCAGGTGCTGCTGGTAGGCGGTTCTACCCGTATCCCCGCCGTGCAGGATAAGGTGAGGCAGATTACGGGCAAGGAGCCCAGCAAGTCCCTGAACCCCGATGAGTGCGTTGCCATCGGCGCTTCCGTACAGGGCGGCAAGCTGGCGGGCGATGCGGGCGCAGGCGACATCCTGCTGCTGGACGTGACCCCTCTGTCCCTGTCCATCGAGACCATGGGCGGCGTGGCCACCAGGCTGATTGAGCGCAACACCACCATCCCTACGAAGCACAGCCAGATCTTCTCCACCGCGGCTGACAACCAGACCGCCGTGGACATCAACGTAGTGCAGGGCGAGAGGCAGTTCGCAAGGGACAACAAGTCCCTGGGGCAGTTCCGCCTGGACGGCATCCCTCCCGCAAGGAGAGGCGTGCCCCAGATAGAGGTTACCTTCGACATCGACGCGAACGGTATCGTGAACGTGTCCGCCAAGGACCTGGGCACCGGCAAGGAGCAGCACATCACCATCACCGCTGGCTCCAACATGTCCGATGACGAAATCGAGAGGGCCGTGAAGGAAGCCGCCGAGTTCGAGGCCCAGGACAAGAAGCGCAAGGAGGCCGTGGAGGCCAGGAACGAGGCAGACTCTTTCGTATTCCAGACCGAGAAGGCCCTCGGCGAGGTGGGCGACAAGATCAGCGACAGCGAGAAGTCCGCGGTACAGGCCGACCTGGATGCGGTGAAGGCCGTCCTGGACAGGACCAAGGATCAGGAGATGAGCGACAGCGACGTGGATGAGCTGAAGGCCGCCAAGGAGAAGCTGATGAACAGCGCCCAGAGCCTGTTCACCAAGATGTACGAGAACATGCAGCAGGCCCAGGGCGGCGCGGCAGGACCGGACATGGGCGGCGCAGCGGACGCAGGCAGCGCTTCCGCTCCCGATGACGATGTAATCGACGGAGACTTCCGGGAGGTATAAGGCGGAGACAGGTTCCGCGGGCTGCACCGCAGCGGAGGGAAGGCGGAGACAGCCGACAGGGGCGGCGCGCTTTACGCGGCTGCGGCAACCGGGAAATGAGATAGAGATTCAGAGCGAGAGGAAAATCTAAGTCGGCGGCAGGGAAATGGTGTCGGCTTAGATTTTCTGTGATAGATTAGAACAATACGTATATTCGATTATGAGGTGTTTGGTATGGCGGAGCAGAAGCGGGATTATTATGAGGTCCTGGGCGTGGATAAGGGTGCGGACGATGCGGCGATCAAGAAATCGTACCGCGCGCTGGCGAAGAAGTATCATCCGGACATGAATCCGGGGGATGCGGAGGCGGAGAAGAAATTCAAGGAGGCCTCGGAAGCCTATGCCGTGTTGAGCGACCCGGACAAGAGACGGCAGTACGATCAGTTCGGCCATGCCGCTTTCGAAGGCGGAATGGGCGGAGGCGGAGGGTTCGATTTCAGCGGGGCTGACTTCGGCGATATTTTCGGCGATATCTTCGGCGACCTCTTCGGAGGGGGCCGCAGCAGAGGCCGCAGCAACGGCCCCATGAAGGGCGCGAACCTGCGGACCAGCGTCCGCATCACTTTTGAGGAGGCTGTGTTCGGCTGCAAGAAAGAGATCGAGCTGAACGTGAAGGAGACCTGTAAGACCTGTAACGGCTCCGGCGCAAAGCCCGGCACCAGCCCCGAGACCTGCCCCAAGTGCGGCGGCAAGGGCCAGGTGGTCTTCACCCAGCAGTCCCTCTTCGGCACTGTCCGCAACGTGCAGACCTGTCCCGACTGCCAGGGCAGCGGCAAGATCATCAAGGACAAGTGCGCGGATTGCCGTGGAACCGGATATATATCCATGAAAAAACGTTATTCCGTAGACATCCCCGCGGGGATCGACAACGGCCAGTCCACCCGCATGCCGGGCCTGGGCGAGCCGGGCATCAACGGAGGCCCCAGAGGGGATGTGCTGATCGAGGTGATTGTAGGGCGGCATCCCATCTTCCAGCGGCAGGATTTCGACATCTATTCCACTGTCCCCGTGTCCTTTGCGGTGGCGGCCCTGGGGGGCGAGATCCTGATCGACACCGTGGACGGCAAGGTCATCTATGACGTGAAGGCCGGCACCCAGACGGATACCCGGATACGGCTGCGGGGCAAGGGCGTGCCCTCCTGGCGGAACAAGGACGTGCGGGGCGACCACTATGTGACTTTGGTGGTGCAGGTGCCCGACAAGCTCAAGCCAGAGGCCAGGGAGCTGCTGCGCCAGTTCGACGAGATCACGGGAAATTCGCTGAACGCGACCAAGAACGTGTCCTCGGAACCGGAGCATGGGGAGGAGGGCAAGGAGGCCCATAAGGAAGGCAAGAAAAAGAAATCCTGGAAAGAGATTTTCGACAAATAAATTTTTTTGCAGAATAAATGCAAGGTTTCCCTCCGGTCTGTCGTATTATAAGTAAAGACATGAAAACAACGGCATTTATCAGAACGGAGGTATGTGAGGATGAAGAAGAAAATCATTTCAATGGGGACGGCCCTTGTGCTGGCGCTGTCCATGGGCATGACCGTTTCCGCAGGGCATCATGGGGCCTGCGCGGGCAGAGTGATTCAGGGCAGCGGCCTGCGGCAGTACGAAAGGAGCCATGAGGGCGGACATCATCTGTACTGCTATGGCGGCGGACAGGACTGCGCCTACTGGGGCATCGATGTGAGCGGGGTCTGCGACTACTGGGAGTATTGCCACGGCGGGGCGGCGTATGGTACGGCCCAGGGCACGGCGGTAGAGGATCAGGCTCCGGCGGCAGCGCCTGAGAGCCAGCCTGGAGCCGGTGTGGCGGCCCAGGGCCAGCCCGCAGTGAGCACGGCGGCGGAGGATCAGGCCCCGGCAGAGGAGGCGCCCCAGGCGCAGGCCCAGACGGTATACGGATCCTATGACGGAAGCACCGCATGCCCGTACTACGACGGCACGGGGCATGGCTGCGGCATGGGCCAGGGAGGATGGAACTGCTATTCCGGCAGCTACGGAGGAGGCCGCCACGGCTCCGGCCATCACGGCCGCGGACATCATTGAAGGTAAGGAGCGGGGATTGCCGTAGCATGCGGCAGTCCCTTTTGCGGTATGGGGATCTGCGGGCAGGAAGCGGAGCGCCCGGGCAGGGCGGCGGGGCAGGAAGCGGCGAAGGATAGGCATCCCGGCGGAGGCAGTGGGGATGAGAGGCGGCAAAGGCGGTGGAGCGGTGCGCAGCGAAGTTGAGGTAGACAGTGCGGTGGAACGGTATTCGGACATGATAAGACGGATTTGTCTTTATCATGTGAAGAACGCCGCGGACACAGAGGATGTGTTTCAGACAGTGTTCTTAAAATATTTGCTGTATGAAGGGAGCTTTGAGAGCCCGGAGCATGAGAAAGCGTGGTTCATCCGCGTCACCCTGAATGCCTGCCGGGATTATCTGAAAAGCTTCTTCCGCCACAGCGCCCTGCCTCTGGAGGAGCTGGCGGAGGAGGCGGCATCGATCCCGCCCGAGCAGACAGAGGTGCTGGATGCGGTATTGGCCCTGCCGGCAAAGTACAAGGACACCATTTACCTGCATTATTACGAGGGCTACTCGGCCGGGGAGATCGGAAAGATTCTGGGCAAAAAGGAAAATACGGTCTATTCGCTCCTGTCGAGAGGGCGGACCATGCTGAAGGAAGCGCTGGGAGGTGATTTGTGATGAGGCAGGAGAACAGAATCGGGAAAGCGTTTGACTGCGTGCGGGCAAGCGAAGAGCTGAAGGCCTCCACAAAAGAATTCCTGCGGGACGCCAGACAGCTTGAGCAGGGGCGCTCTAAGAATAGAGGCCTGTCCCGTCCCGCTTTCCGCCTGGCGCTGAGCGCCGCCGGGGCCATGCTCACGGTATTCCTGTGCATCGGCGCCTATGCCATGCTGTGGATGCCCGTGGCCTATGTCAGCATCGATTTGAATCCCTCTCTGGAGCTTACTCTGAACCGGCTGGACAGGGTCATCGGTGTGGAGGCTTATAATGAGGACGGCCAGGGGATCCTGGAGGGGGTCTCGGTGAAGGGGATGCGCTACGGGGACGCCATCGAGAGCATCGTGGGCAGCGAGGGCATGCAGCCCTATCTGACCCGGGACGCGGCGCTGACCTTTACGGTGGCCACGGACAGCGCTCCCAGGGAGGAGCAGATGCTGGAGGAGATCGCCCGTTCCTCCGGCTGCGTGGAGCATGGAGGGGTCAGCGTCAGGGCGGACATGAGCCTGGTGGAGGAGGCCCACGGGAACGGGCTGTCCCTGGGGAAGTACCTGGCCTACCAGGTGCTGCTGCGGTACGAGCCCACCGTCACCGTGGAGGACTGCCATGAGATGAGCATGTCCCAGATCAACGGCAGGATCGAGGAGCATGAGCACGGCGCGAACCATGGAGACGGACATGGGGGAAGGCATGGAGGCGGGACGGAGCCTGAGAAGGAGGATGAGGCGGGAGACGGGGCCGGGAATGAGGGAGAGGACGGAATGACGAATGAAAGCAGTCAAGCTACCGAACAATCCGGGGAAGCGCCCGCCGAATCCTCCGCCGAATCCCCTGCCCCGCAGCCCACAGAGCAGGACAAGGACGGCCACAGAGAAAAGGGCCATGGCCATAAAACCGGTCATGGCCGTTGAACACGATATTTCAGAAATCATTCGGACTTTCCGCTGCCCTGGGCAAAGGTGGCGGCCACATAACCTTGATTGGACTGTAGTTCTGCCAGCCATTTCTCCCGCATGAGCGCGTACACCGCATCATCGATGTCCGGCGTGCCCGTGGACATGGTAGGGAGCAGCATATCCCCGGCCGCTTTCGGATCCGTGCATGCCGTGTCTTCTCGGTAGAGGTTGCGCACGGCAGGGTCGCGCAGGTTGGGTATCTCCATGGGGACGCCACCTTTTAAGATGGAGCGGTAGGCGAACATTCCGGGCAAAAACATATCCAGGGCCTCGTAAACGTCTATGATGTCCGTGGCTTCATTGCCCAGGAGCCTTTCGATGAAATTGTACATGGTATAGAAGTCCGAACCTCCGTGGCCGAAGTCCTTTCCGGAATCCCCCAGCTGCCGCACGGGAAGGTAATCCTGCCGGATACAGTCGTCATAGGCGCCGGAAAAAGAATCTGCATGGACGTAAATGCGTTCGACACCATCCGATGAAGCACCCTCCCTGGCGGATTCCATGCTGCCCTTGGAGCCGTAGGCGCAGTACCAGACGGAATTGCGGTAGAGTTCCCCGTGGATACTCTTTATGATGCCGCCGTTCTCCAAGGTGATCATTTCCATGCCGAAGGCGCCGCCCTTGCTGCCCTTGCGCAGGCCCCTTTCGTTCTTATGCCCCTCGAAGCCGGTGACGGATACAGGGCGTAGCCCTGTCATGTGGATGAGGGGGCCGATGGAATGGGTGCAGTAGAAAGTGGAATACATATTGTTGCGCCAGTGGTCCCTTTCGCCGTAGGTGATACCGGGCCAGATGGGCTCGCAGTTGTGCACATATTCGCCTTCGCCGTACTCGAACTCCCCGATGGCGCCCTCCCGGTAGAGCCTGCGCATCTCATAGGGGGCGGACATGTAGCAATAGTTCTCCCCATAGGCATAGGTCATGCCCGTCTCTTCCACGGCCTCAATCAGCTCCACGGCCTCCTTCAGGGTCTGCACCGGGAGCACCTCCGAGAAGACGTGCTTGCCCGCCTTCATGGCCTGAATGGCAAAGGGGGCATGCTCGTTGGCGTAATTGGCCAGGATGACGGCATCCATATCGTGCCGGATGAATTCATCGAAATCCGTGTAATAGGCGATGTCCATTTCAGGACTGCGCTCTTTATGACGCCGCAGGCTTTCCTCCCATTTGTCGCAGATGGCCACCAGCTGCGCATGGTCTGCGGCTTTACAGTAGTTGATCATGCTGGAGCCGCGCCCGGCGCCGAATACGCCGATTCTGATTTTCTTCATAAGTATGCCCTCCTGTCTCTGATAATGTGATAAGGGGAGAATATCATGTTTCCCGGAAAATGACAATGGATTATATCCTTATATACATGGAATAAAGTCATGCGCATTTTCAGAAAATGAGAGCCTTATTGTTGACAGAACAGCCTTGAAAGGATATGATAGGATGTGATGATTCGGCGCGGTAGAACGGAGGAGGAGACCATGGAGGATAGGAATATCTGTCATTTCATGCCCTGTGGCAGAGATTATGACGCCATTCATGTCATCAACTTTGTTCTGGAGACCAGGGGACAGAAGTTCGAGGGAATGAGGAGCCATTCTGTCTATCGGATGCATTACGTGGCAAGGGGGAGTGGGATCCTGCACATGCCGGGCCGATGCTGGTCTTTGGAGGAGGGGGAGCTTTTTTTCGTATTGCCGGCAGTGCCATTTGCCATCGAGGATACCGGCGGACTTGAACATATCTATATCAGCTACATCGGTGCCAGGGCCAATATGATAATGGACAGATTGAAGATAAGCGGGCAGAACTGCGTTTTTCCGAACTTTGGTGAGGTGGGGGATTTTTGGTCGGATTCCCTCAGGGCCGGTCCGATGATGAGGGAGCTGCGCAGCGAAAGCGTGTTGCTGTACACTTTTTCGGTCTTGGGAGGCCGGATTCTGGAGGAGGAGAGGGCAGAGAGAGGGAAAAGCGATTCGGCGGAGAGGATAAAACGATATATCGATGATAACTTTTCGGATATGGAACTGAGCCTGGAGAAAATAGGAGAGGCCCTCGGATACCACCGGAAATATGTATCAGGCGTATTTAAGGAAAGGCTGCATATCGGGGTGGCGGAATATCTGAACGTGGTGCGGATACAGCATGCCTGTACTCTGATGGAGCAGGGCTTTACCAGCGTACAGGATATCGCGTCGCTGTGCGGCTTCCGCGATCCCCTGTATTTTTCCAGGGTTTTTCGTAAGCGGTTGGGAATATCGCCCCGGGAGCGTTTACAAATGCTGGGGAAGGAAAGCTGAGCCATAGATGGGAAACGGAAATAGGAGAAAGGGCATACTTGTGGCATGAAAAGCGGAAAGAAGGAATTTCTGAGTCTCTTATGCAAATTGTATATGGTAGCGCTGTTGGTGGCGCTGCCCCTGTATACCGGGGAAGGCTACTGGAATTTGGGCGATACCAAATACATGCTGTTCAAGAATGTCTCTTGCCTCTGTCTGGGGCTTTGGCTGGTGGTGGGAATCTGCGGTACGGATATGCGCAGTTTCAGAAAATGGCGGAAGGCTGTCAGCATGATGGATCTGGCAATGGCCGCCTATGGAATTATCGTGGTGCTGTCAGCGCTCCTGAGCGATTACGGACAGCTTGCCTGGAAGGGTTATGGCGGCTGGTATATGGGGGCGCTCTCCCAGCTGCTGTTCGTGGGAACCTATTTCGTCATATCCAGAGGATATGACGGGGCGCGCTGGCCGCTGTACCTGGGGGAAATCGCGCTTTTCCTGGTGACGCTGTTCGGTTTGCTGCACCGTCTGGGGATAGACCCGCTTAAGCTGCTGGTGTACTGGAGCTATCGGGATTGGGAGTACAGCCATATGCTGTCCACGTTAGGGAACATCAATTGGCTGTGCGGCTATTACAGCGTGGCGCTGGCTTTTTTGGCGGTCCATTTTCTGCAGGAAGAAAGGATATGGCTCGAGGCGCTGCTCTATGTGGGGGCAGTGGCGGCTTTTGTGCTGTTGGCGATACAGGGCAGCCAGGGCGGCTGGCTGATTCTGATGGTCTGTGTGGCATCCTGCCTGTTTTTGGGGTGGGGACGCCTGGCAGTGCTGAAAAGGGTGTGCGGGCTCCTGACCGGCTTCTTTTTCTGTATGCCGATTATGGGATATCTGATGAAGATTCGGGGAAATAAGGCAGCAGTGGTATTGGATGGCAATATATACGGACGTGTGGGCTGGCATGTCTGGCTGATTGCCGGTGGCATATGCGTGACGGCTTATGTCTGGCTTTGGAGAAAAGGGCGGATTTTGGACGGAAGGAGTCCGGGCAGGCTTGGAAAGGCGGTGCTTCTCGGAGGCATGGGAGTCTGTATGTCCGCCGTGCTGATTTTCCTTCTTGGCAGGGGAATCGACGACAGCTTCGGCAACGGCAGGGGCTTCCTGTGGCGAATCGCGCTGGAGAGCTTTGAGACAGCGGATGTCAAGGACAAGCTGCTGGGGGCCGGGCCGGACTGCTATGGGGAGGCGGTGTTCAACAGACTGGGGGCGGGCTCTGATGTCTGGAAGGGAGACCATTGGGAGAACGCCGTCTATACCAATGCCCATAACGAATTCTTGAGCCAACTGTGTAACGTGGGAATTTTTGGGACAGTGAGCTATCTGGACATAGTCCTGATTGGATTGTACCGTTACTGGCGCAGCATCGATACAGGCCAGGGCGGGGAAGAAGAGAGGGATGGA